>CAZBJT010000262.1:0-2982 GCA_964492215.1 uncultured Planctomycetales bacterium
GATGGAAGCCGAAGATATGCTGCAGAATGGCTTTATAAAGGTATTTCAAAAAATATTGAGTATTCCTTGACCGGCATCGTGGGTCTGATGACATATTTGGACAATAGTTGGAATGTCCAAATCCTTGCCTCCATTAAGGAATCGTATTTTCCTTTGATGGTGGACGCCATGGCGGTGTATGTCGCCAATCGTAAGGATGCTTATCCCTATCTGACAAAGATTGTTTATAATCTGATTAAGACCAATGCCAAGCGTATCAAAAGAAATTTGAGCAAAGTTTCTGCAAAGGGGCGTGCATATTTAGAGACGCTAGATGCGTTGGTCGTAGCTGGTGTGCGTCGTTTGCCGCGAGTTAAGCAAGCCATACCGCGTCTGCCTGGGCGTGCTATTGGTAAATTGGTCATTTTTAATGAGGATTATCCGGAGCTAAGTAAATTGAAGGACCCAGCTCTGGCCAAAGCGGTCGTGGCCATGGAAGTTTTACCGACATCGGATCCGGAGATCGCACCTTTTCGCGGAATTCTTACTTTCCGTCAGACAGCGCAAACTTCCCATGCGGAGGCCAGGGCTGAAATGTTGGGTGTGCCGCATGCCCTATGGCCGGGTCCTGAAACGCTTAGGCCGTTGGAAGGAAAGATTGTGGTTTTTGAGGTCAGCGGTCATTCGGTCAGTATAAGGGAAGCAACTGCTACAGAAGCTTTATCCCAAGAAGCAGCGTCGGACATTATTTTACCCCACGTGGAATTACCTGACGTCAATACGGGGCCGGGTCCTTATTTCTTGCCGCTGGGCAGCCCTGAGCTCATGGATCCCCGGGAAGTGGGATATAAAGTGGCTTTGCTTAATCGCCTGGCCCGGCATACGTTTAAGATCTCAGTGCCGGATGTAGAATTGAGTTTTGCCACCGGTTCAGCATTACCGTTTCGTACCTTTGTTCATCTTTTGCAGACGAACGGCAAAGAAGATGAGTTTCGACGTTTATTGAAAGAATTGTCTGATCCTCTGCAGGCGGAAGCAACCATTAAATCCATCCAACAGATGATCATGAATTTAAGCATTGATCCGACTGAGTCATGGGTAGAACAAATCAATGCAGCAGCCCCGTGGGAACAGGGCGTGTTTGTGAGGGCCGCAACCATTGCAGAGAATTTACCCGGTTTTCCCGGTTTTGGTTCAGGCATGTATAAAACCGTGCCCAATGTGAAAACACAACAAGCTTTTTGGCAGGGAGTGTTGGAGGTGTATGCCTCGACGTGGAGTTTGGAGGCTTTTCATGAGCGCCGTAAATTTAATGTAGATGAATCAAAGGTATATCCGGCTTGTTGGCTGGTCTGGACATTGCCTGCCGCACATGCGTTTAATATTGAAACGACCCATGCGGCCAATGGCCATGCCACCGCTGAATTTGTGCAGGGAACAGGTGAATCTTTGGTGGGGGACGAGGATGAGCTTTTCGTAGGGTTGCCGACAACCGTCAAATGGGACAAGGCCTCGGGGATAGAGATAGATCGAACAAAATCAACCAAAGAACTACGTAGCGTCCTGGATGATTTTGGAGGGACGGTGGTTGAAAGTGCTGACCCGGCAGAGGAATTTCTAGATCAAGAGGGTGCTGGACGGGCCTTACAAGCCATGCAGGAGATTACGGCCCAGGTCGAAGCTATATTGGGCAGGCAGGAGCTAGAAGGAAATTTGGGGCGGATCAAAAATAAATATATAATTAACATGCTGCAGTCACGCCTGACAGAGAAAAAAGATCATGCGGTTGTGGATCAAATCTTAAGTAATGCCGCCATGGGCGGTTCCCGGTCAAAGGAGTTGGGTGGTATTGATTTTAACCCTGACCGCATTAACTTACAGGTAGATTCCTCCAGTCAAGCATCAGGGGCGCCGGCTGATGCGGCCCAGATGGCGAATATCGAGATCAATGGCTTGTCTCCCCAAGTCATTAAAATAGGCACAATTGACTTAAATGCCGCTTTAGGCTTCACCGATAATATATTTTGACGCAGGTGATTTTCGCATGTATAATCTGGCCTTTCAATGTCAAAGCTATTTAAGTTCTAACCAAGGAGTTTCATATGTTCGCCGTCGTTCAATTAGGTAACAGCCAATTCAAAGTCAGCGAGGGTGATGTGATCAGCGCCCCGCATCAGGATTTCGATAAAGGCCAGAAGATCGTTTTAGATAAGGTCCTGCTTTTTTCCGACGGTAAAACCGTCAAGATCGGCCAGCCGTATTTAAAAGATGTTGAGATCAAGGCTGAGATTATGGACCAGACCCGCGGGGCCAAAGTGATCGCTTTCAAGTACCGCAAACGCAAAGATTCCGCGCGTACCCATGGTCACCGTTCTGATCTGACCACAGTCAAGATTTCTAAGATCGCTGCGTAAGAAACAAGTTTTTCTAAGAAAATCCCAGTATCCCAGTTTGATTCTGTGGTGCTGGGATTATTCTTTTTAAGGAATATTATGGCATTCGTTGATGAAGCAAGGGTGGAAGTCCAGGCAGGCCGGGGCGGTAAGGGCTGTGAAAGCCATTACCGCGACAAGTACATGCGTTACCCGGTACCCGATGGCGGAGACGGCGGCAAGGGCGGGGACGTCATTTTTGTGGCTGACCGCAATTTGCACACCCTTTTAGATTACCGGTTTAAACAGCATTATGTCGCAACCTCCGGCGGTCATGCCAGCAGCAATAACAAGACCGGCAAAGGCGGGGATGACTATATATTGAAAGTGCCGGTTGGCACCGTGATTTGGGATTTTGATACGGAATTATTGATCCGTGACCTGGCCCATCATGGCGATGAGGTTTTAGTCGTCAAGGGTGGTGCCGGCGGGCATGGTAATAATAAAGGCCGCACCCCCACGTTGCCGGGTGAAGGCGAAGTGCGCATGGTGCGCCTGGAATTAAAGGTGATCGCGGATGTTGGTTTGATCGGCTTTCCTAATGCCGGCAAAAGCACCATTATCTGTGCCA
>CAZBJT010000263.1:0-2981 GCA_964492215.1 uncultured Planctomycetales bacterium
TAGACAACCGTAAGTGATTGAGAAATGACCTTAATCCCCGAGGTCACTGCCATAAAATTGTGATCACCCTTCCAGCGGGGCACAATATGCATGTGCACATGCTGAGGAATACCAGCCCCTGCCACCTGCCCCAGGTTAATCCCTACATTAAAACCCTGAGGTGCCAATGCCTCATGCATTAAGGCTTTGGTTTCCAGCAATAAATCCATCATCTCATGGTATTCACTCTTAGTCAATTTACTGATGTCATTCACATGTCGGTTTGGAACAATGAGGCAATGCCCGTTGCTGTAGGGATATAAATTCAACACCGCATAAGCTTTAGGCTTACGGATAAAAATCAGGTTCTTTTTATCCTTATTGTCGGCAATGATACCGCAAAATGGACAAGCTTTCTTTTTACCAATGATATTGCTCACATAATTTTCGCGCCAGGGCGCCCAAATACGTTGCATATTAAATTTTAATGACCTGCGCGTTAATGCGGCCGTTATTGACGTCGATTAAGCCATAAGAAAAAAACTTGGCCTTGACCACATCATTGGGGCTGCCGGGATTAAAGTACAATGTTTTGCCGATCTTTTCATTAAAGGCCAGATGCGAATGGCCGTATATCACGATGTCCAATGTTTCATCTTTAAACAGGGCCTTGGCATTGGTCATGGCATCACGCACATCTCCCACATGACCATGCGTGACCCCGATCCTGACACCCTCCACCTCAATGATCTCACAGACAGGCAATTTCTTTTTAAGGTCGGGATCATCCATATTGCCCTGCACCGCCTTCACTGGGCCTAAGGCTTGCAATGACTTTAATGTCTGGGCATCACAAATGTCGCCGGAGTGAATGATCAAATCAACTGATTTGAAAGCTTTCAGTAAGGGGTCTGGTAAAACTAATGAGTGGGTATCAGAAACAATGCCTATTTTCATCGGGTGATATACGGTTCATCGTATAAATGCATAAGGGTGTTTAATTCTTCTTCGTTCCAAATCCATAATTTTTCCTGCAAGGCGCGCACCTTGGCGCTGTCATCTAAACCGCTTAAAGACACGATGACACAACGCTGCGGCTTAGGTGACATCTTCTTGATCTCCTCGAGCAAGCCATTGAGGTCATTATCATGCACGGGGTCTTTTTTAAGCACAACCAGCCACCCGCCATCTTCCCCTTGCGCTTGTACCGCATCAAAAAAGTTACCCGCACCCACACGCAATTTTAATGGCGTGATGTCACGGAAAGCCGAAAGCTTATACCGGCGGCCGGCCAGCTGAAAAGACTCGCTATCAAATTTATTTAACAAATCCACCATGCGGGTTGAAAGGTCTTTGCGGGCGATCATTTGGAAATCATTAAGCGCTTTATTGATCTCTTCTTTGAATTGCTTGCGCACCCGCCCGGGTTCTAAGTCCACGGCTTTCAAACGGCGCTCATACACGTATTTGATCCAATAACGGAACAATTTATCTTTGATATGAAAATAATTACCATTCTTCTCAATAATGTCCGCCTGCAACAACGCATTGATGCGTTGATTGACTTGGGGCGCCTTCATGTTCAAGTGCAAGGCCAAATCCGCCACCTTATGCTTGCCTTCAGCCAAAGCAATCAGCATGGATGACACAACCCCCTGGGCCTTGCCGCGGCTTAAATCATTCATGCACAATTCAAAATGGCGGCTGATCACGCCCCAAGGATTAAACACCACACTTTCAATGGCCTGGGTCACAATAGGCGCATAAATCTCTTCCTGGCGATACCCTCCGCTTAAATAAATCAATTCCTGGCTTAGAATATTGATATACAACGGATGGCCGCCGGTAAAATCGACCAAGAAATTCTTTAACTGCAAACCGGCCTTGATGCCGCCTAAATTATGGTCGATCAGCTGCTGGCTCGAGGTGGAATCAAAAGCAGCAACCGACACTGTTTCAAAATTACCGAACAGCAAGGACAACTTTTCGGAAAGAATAGTCTTCGCCTGCTCTTCATAGGAACTGGTGACAATATACAAACAGGTCTTCTGCGTCATGATGCGCTTGCCTAATTCCTGGAACACATCAGGGATGGGGAAGCTTTCCAGTTGCTGGAATTCATCAAAGATCAATACCGTGAATTTATTTGTTTCATGGGCAAAGATATCAGCTAAAGACAATAAGGTGTGGTAACTTTCCAAATGCTTGCCTTGCAGACTCAAGGCATTGGCAGCTTCCACCAAACCTACGGTTTGAGGGATACGGACACGGGCAGTCTCACATAATAATTTAAGGTCTTCAAACAGCGGCAAGTTTTCACTTTTAAGGAATTGGTACAGCAGGGTCTTGGTGAACTGGGTGATAAAATAATTAAAATCGCGGTTCTCCAAGTCCAAATAAAGCAAAATGATGTCTTTGTCATCATGATCGCCCATGACTTTACGCAAAATGGAGGTCTTGCCGATGTAACGGCTGCCCACCAATGCCACGTTTTGGCGATACCCTTCCTTAAGCCCCAATAGGCGCTTTTTCAAGATATCAAGGATCTGGCGGCGCCCAAAAAAATTATGATCGAAATCGATTAAGTTCATGGTAAATAATATAACGGGTTTGTTGCCTGGGCCCCTTTACGTATTTCAAAATGTAAGAAAGTCCGTTTGCCGCGGCGGCCCACCTGTGCGATCGGGTCGCCTTTATATACATGATCAGCTGCCTTCACCAATAACTTGGCATTATTGGCATAAACCGATATAAAACCATCGCCATGGTCGACCATCACGGTCGAACCATAACCACCCACATAATCCGCCAAGATCACTTTGCCTTCGCGCACGGCTTTAACCGGATCACCTTCCTGGGCCTCAATGTCCACCCCGCGGCTTAATACATTATTACCTTTAGGGTCATTGAAATAAGTCAAAATCTTGCCCCTGAGCGGCCAAGTGAATTCATCTTTATTTTCATCCGGGGTAAAAACAGCCGGTACGGTCTTTTGTACGGTG
>CAZBJT010000264.1:0-2977 GCA_964492215.1 uncultured Planctomycetales bacterium
ACCGTACGCCGATTAGTCCAGTCGCCAATATCGCTAATCCAGGTGGGGTTAGTAAAATGATGCAAGGTCACCATGGGTTCAATGCCGCGCTCGCGCAAGGCTTTGACCACGTCGACATAATGCTGTATTTCAGCTTTGTCAAACTCCCCTTCTTTAGGCTCAACACGGCTCCATTCAATGGAGAGGCGATGGGTATTGTGATTGAGGCTTTTAGCTAAATCGAAATCCTGGGCATAAAGCTCATAGTGGCGGCAGGCCTGGCCGGAATTTTCCTTACCCACCCGTTGTTCCCAATCCCACCAATCCGCATGGCTATTATTGCCTTCGACCTGATATGAAGAAGTTGCAGCACCCCACATGAAATTCTTAGGAAATGTAATCATAGGGAAATTATATCAATTGCTAAAAATAAATCCTTTAAAAAATACATTTATTTAGAGTTTAACACCGGATGACAAACGTGGTAGATTACCCTCATGCAGCGTTTAATAAAGTTAATCCAAAAGACTTACCGGATGGTCGAGCCTCATGAAGGTAAGCGCATCTTACATAATGTAGCCTCCCTCTCCAGTTTGCAGGCCATCACTTACATTTTGCCCATTGTGATCTTGCCCTATCTCTTTCGCACCATCGGGCCGGAGAAATTTGGGCTGATTGCTTTTGCCCAGGCCTTTGTGCAATACTTCATGATTTTGACCGATTACGGTTTTAGCGTCTCTGCCACCAAAGAAATTTCCCTCTGCCACGACGATATCAATAAAATGTCCAAAATATTTGCCGCGGTCATGATGATCAAGACATTGCTCATGACCTTAAGCTTCTTTGTGCTTGCGGCCATTGTCTGTTTTATCCCTAAATTCCGCGGCGATTGGATGGTGTATGCGGTAAGCTTCGGTGCGGTCATCGGCAATACACTTTTTCCCATCTGGTTCTTTCAAGGCACGGAGAAAATGAAGTACATTGCCAAACTCAATATCATCGGTGAACTGATTTATGCTTTCTGTATTTTTGCTTTTATCAATGGGCCGCAGGATTATTTGAAAGTAGCGCTCATCAACTCGTCGGTGTTTCTGCTGACCGGGCTTTTAGGGCAATACATCCTCTTTAGCAGGCTTAAGGTGTCTTTCCAATGGCCGGGGTATAAAAATATCCGGCACCAATTTAAAGCCGGATGGGATATTTTTATTTCAGTGGTGGCAATCAACACCTATACCACCACCCGGGTCTTTGCCGTCGGGCTTTTGACCAATAATACGCTGACCGGCTTTTATTCCATTGCCGAGAGGATCGCCAATGCCGTGCAGACATTCCCTTTAAGTTCTTTTACCCAGGCGATTTTCCCGAGGCTGAGTAAAATATTCCATAAAAATAAAATTAAAGCGCTCGAGATCATGAAAGAAGTACAAAAAATCACCATCATCATCTCTTTGATCTCCCTACCTATTATTTTTACCTTAGCACCCCTCATCATCAAAGTGGTGTGCGGCGGGTATTACCCGGCAGCCATCCAATGCCTGAAGTTCTTGCTTATTGCTGTGTTCTTTATTGCATCCAATGCTTTTCGCGTGCAGTTCCTGCTGGTGTGCGGCAAAACAGACACATACTCAAAGATACACGTCACCATGGCGATCATCGGCTTGCCGTTGATCATCGTACTTATCTCTTATTTTTCTTACGTGGGAGCGGCCATGGCAACAGCCGTGATAGAAGCAGGGGTATTTACGATCACCTATTTTACGGTGCGGAAAATCTCTTTTTCAAGCGACGATGCCTGAACTTCTGGAGATTAAAGCTTAAATGATGTACCGAGGGTTGGTTTTGGTACAGAAACTTGAGGAAACATATTTTGTACAGATTGCAAAAATTGAATATATTCTTCCCCCGTCATAGGAGTCAATGACCGTTGCCGGGCCTGGGCAAAGGACTTCCTGCGGGTTTCGCTTTGAGCATCTTCCAACATTTCTCTTTTTTCTTCATCGCTTAACATTGTTAGATTATAACATAGCTCCTTGGGATATAGAGGAATTTTCTACGCCTAAAAATTCCTTTAAATTGCCTAAAGGTGTTATGGTCATGTGGTTAATTTCAAACCCAGGGGCGTATTGCAATTGCTGCAGCATAGCGGGGTCGATGTTAAATTGAATGCCTCGATCATTTCTTTCTTCCGTTTCATTTCCCTGCACATGTGAATCCACCTTGGTCTGCACATTCAACTTATCCGCCGTCAAATCAATACCGCCTGTGTGTTTTGTCCCCGCATGACCATTGACTTCATGTGAAACACCATTTCCATTAACACTATCTTCCAGATGAATCCTGTATTGATCCAGAATCTGCTGCGATTGATCATTTCCTTTTCCCTCCACACCCAATTCTTTTACAGTCACTTGATCAAGTATGATGGTATATGTTGTCCTCCAATTTCCTTTTGGCGTCGTATATTCCCTTCTTTTAACTACTACCGTATGATCTCCTACCTGCGATGTCATCGCTTTACTCGAAAAATTAGCATCTTCCGTCCGGTATTTCCTGCCCCGTTGAATACTGGTCTCGATCCAATACTTAGCCCAGCGTCCTACACGGTCCGGCTCTGTTTGTTGAATATGCTCATCTAAATATCCACCTTCGCCGGAATTATATCCGTTTAATTCCATGAAATATGTTTCTCCATCGTCACGGCTTACGATGCCATCCGTCCCCATGAAATCTGTTGATGCATCAAAACCATCTTCAAGCATTGCCTGATGTATGGCCTCATAGGCACGCGCAGGTTCCCGTAAGGCATCCTCTTGCACGCGTTTCCATGTTGCAACATCTACGGCATCGCTTAACTTTTCCCCAACTTCTTCCAATGTTAAATCAGAAGCCCCCTTACTGCCATTGATCGCTTGATCAAAATACCCAATGCGTACGACAACATCACTGGTCTTTGCATGCCCGTTCTCGTCACGCGATACAAACCCTCGTTCATTCCAGT
>CAZBJT010000265.1:0-2975 GCA_964492215.1 uncultured Planctomycetales bacterium
TCACCCACGTCCTCGTGCAAAGCCGCACGGACTATTTGACGGATATAAGCAGTATTCATGGTGTTAAAGCAAATTAGCCAGGACTTTTTGCAGCTCAATGATTTCTTTTTTGAGCGCATCCAGGCGATTTCTTTCTTTGGTGATGACGTCTTCCGGGGCTTTACTGACAAAATCCTGATTATTCAACCGGCCTGAAAGACCGTCGATGGATTTCTGTTTCTGGACAAGTTCAGCGGACATGCGTTTCTTTTCGGCCTCTAAATCAACCAAACCGGCCAAAGGAATGAATATCTTAATGGGCCCGACTAAACCCGTGGCTGCGTCTTTGAGGCTCGCGGCTTTTTGATCAATGGTTAGAACCTTCACCTTAGCTAAGCGCTGTATGTCCCCCGCATTTTGGCTCAAGACTTCCTGGGTCGCTGCATCAGCCGGCACTATCACCGCATCCACCGTTTCATTAGGTTTGATGTTCCATTGGGTGCGGATATTGCGCATGGAGGTGATCACATCAATGATGGTTTGCATCTGGGCAAAAGCTTTCTCATCAATAAGTGCTTCCTGACGCTGAGGCCAAGCAGCAACGGACAAACAAAGGTCCTTGCTATTCATATTGACATACACTTCTTCAGTGACAAAAGGAATGAACGGGTGCATCATCTTGAGTGAATTCTTAAGGATAAAAAGAGCAGTTTTCTGCACATCGGCATCGGTAAATTTAGCCTTAATCAATTCTAAATACCAATCGCAATAATTTCCCCAGAAGAAATCCTGAATTAAGCCTTCCCCTTCTGAATAACGGAAGTTTTCGATGGCATGGGCCACTTTATCTGAAGTTTCATAAAAACGGGCCACGATCCAACGCGAGGGTAAATCTAATTTGGTGATATCCAATGTTTCATACTCATTATGGCTTAATGTGTCCTGGCAATTCATGAATACCAAACGCGAAGCGTTCCAAATCTTATTGGCAAAGTTACGTCCGAGTTCGAATTTTTCTTTGCTGATATAAATATCCTGTCCGGAATTAATGATCAAGCTAAAACGCAAGGCATCGGCGCCATATTCCTGGATGATCTCCAACGGATCAATGGCATTGCCTAAAGACTTAGACATCTTACGGCCCTTGGCATCACGCACCGTCCCATGGATTAACACATCTGTAAATGGCTTATCCCCCATGAATTCATAGCCGGCCATGATCATACGTGCCACCCAAAAGAACAAAATCTCCGAGGCTGTCATCAAAGCATTGGTAGGATAAAAATATTTTAAATCCGCATTCGCCTTAGGCCAACCTAAGGTGGCAAAAGGCCATAGCCACGAGGAGAACCAGGTATCCAACACATCTTCATCCTGACGCAGGGCCACCGGCTTACCGTGTTTAGCTTCTGCCTGGGCTTTGGCCTCAGCTTCAGTTTTAGCGACAAAGACATTGCCATCCGCGTCATACCACACAGGGATGCGATGCCCCCACCAGATTTGACGGGAAATGCACCAGTCGCGGATACCATCCATCCAATTGATATAAACTTTTTCCCAATGCTCCGGGCGAATTTTAATCTCACCTTGTTGAACTGCACGCAAAGCGGGCTCAGCCAAAGGTTTCATTTTAACAAACCATTGCTTGGATAAATAAGGTTCAACAATGGTGTCGCAGCGGTAACAATGACCCACGGAATTCTTATGGTCTTCAATCTTATCAACTAACCCCAGCGCTTCTAAATCAGCGATGACAAGCTTACGCACCTCGAAACGGTCAATGCCGCTATACCGCGGCCCAGCAATGTCATTGATGCGCCCGTCTGGATGCATAACATTGATCATGGGTAAATGATGACGTTGACCCATCATAAAGTCATTGGGATCGTGCGCCGGGGTTACTTTGACGGCACCTGTGCCGAATTCAGCCGCTACAAAATCATCGGCAATGACCTTGATTGCGCGATTGACCAACGGCAAAACTAAGGCCTTACCGATCAAATGCAAATAACGTTCATCTTTAGGATTAACCGCAACCGCCACGTCACCTAACATGGTTTCAGGACGGGTCGTTGCTACAATAAGAAATTCTTGCGGATTATCTTTAAGAGGATATTTCAAATGGTAAAGCTTGCCGTTCTTTTCCTTATGCTCGGCTTCTTCGTCGGACAAGGCGGTTTGGCAGCGCGGGCACCAGTTAATGATGTATTGGCCGCGATAGATCAAACCCTTTTTATAAAGATGGATAAAAGCGTCTTTCACCGCTTCGGAATATTCATCATCCATGGTAAAGCGCGTGCGGGGCCAATCACAGGAAGACCCCAGTCTTTCCAACTGGCGAATAATGGTGTCGCCATATTCCTGCTTCCACGACCATAAGCGTTTGATGAATTCATCCCGACCTAAATCCTGGCGGCGCTTGCCTTCTTTAGCAAGCTGCTTTTCGACCACATTTTGGGTGGCGATGCCTGCATGATCGGTGCCGGGCATCCACAAAGCCTCAAAACCATTCATGCGTTTATAACGGATCAAAATATCTTGCAGGGTATTATTCAGCGCATGCCCCATGTGCAAAATGCCGGTCACATTGGGCGGCGGGATAACAATCGTAAATGATTTTTTGGCAGGCTGGGGCACGGCATGGAAAACATTGTTGTCTTTCCAAAATTTTAGCCACTTCTCTTCCGTTTCCTGCGGATTATATTTAGAAGATAGTTCCGGCATCACTTCTTATCTTTGAGTAATTTATACTCGATAGAGTCGACCAGGGCTTCCCAGCTGGCTTCGATGACATTTTCATGCACACCGACCGTGGTCCAGCTATCATGCTGGTCTTGGGACTCAATTAAAACACGTACCTTAGCCCCGGTACCGCCTTTGGTATCCAAGACACGCACCTTATAGTCGGACAAATGCATGTCCTTGAGCGTCGGGTAAAAACGGCCCAAAGCTGTGCGTAAAGCGCGATCCAAAACTTCCACCGGACCATGCCCATC
>CAZBJT010000266.1:0-2972 GCA_964492215.1 uncultured Planctomycetales bacterium
GTAAAAACCCAAACGGATGGATGACCTTTACTTGCCTGCACGGCAGGTAAATCTTCTCCATCAACAAAAACCCTTTTCATCACCGCGGCTTTATTAGCCCCAAACACCAAAAAAAACAAATGACGAGCGGCGTGTATCACCGGCATGGTCAATGTCACCCGCGGGTGATTGAGGCCGGGCCTTTCAACGGCCGCCACCCATTTGTCTTTAATGCCCAGCGCCGGATCGTTAGGGAAAAGTGACCCCGTATGCCCATCTTCTCCTATACCTAAGACCATCACGTCAAAAACCGCTGGTGATGTTTTAAAAAAATCTTTTAAGGTCTTCTCATAATGGTCCGCCACGATAACCGAGGTGTCCCCCTGCTTTATCGCCGGAAAATACGCATGAGTACCTTTAACTGCTTCCCTCGATAAAAGGGATTGGCGTATTGATGAGGCATTGCTGTCGGGATGATCGGCCGTGACACAACGCTCATCCACCAAAAAAATAAATGTCTTGTCCCATATTTCTTGAGGCACACCATCAGCTAAAGCACGGTAAAAAGGTAAAGGTGTCTGACCGCCGGAGAGGGCCGCGACAAAACGACCGCGCTGCTTGATTGCCTCTGCAGCCGTCACCACCCACTGCTCTACAGCCTCATCAACAACCAAATCGGCATTGCCCCCGTCATAAAAATGAATGCCGGACAAATCCGTCATGCTAAATCCTTAGCTGTATACTCCGCCTTACCGATGATGGCATCATTGATGTAATGAATGAGCAAATGATGAATCGTCTCAACATAACCGAACGAACGGGCATTGACCCAAATATTAATATCACCCAAGCGGCGCAGCGGATTTTTGGCATCAAACCCCGAAAAAGTGACAATGGTCATCTTTTTGCGGCGGGCCGCCCGGCAGGCATTAAGGATGCTCTTCGATTTACCGCCGGAGCTGATGGCAAAAAGCACGTCCTTGTCATTGGCAAAGGCATCGATACTTTTTTCAAAGACCTTGTCATACCCGCAATCATTGGCAAAAGCCGTTAACAAGGGCGAGCCGCTCATGGCCATGGCGCGCACCCGGGCCATCTTGGTCAAATCAACCGCCATGTGTTCCGCAATGGCCGCAGACCCGCCGTTACCGATTAGAAAAACCGTGGCCCGGCGACGGCGCACATTTTTAAGCAAAGCCACCGCGGCCTCAAGGCCTTTATGATTCACCTTATCCGCCAGGCAGGCAGACAAAGCACCGGCAAAACCGTTAAAATAAATTTCTCCGGTCAATGAATGCTCAGGCATGTTTACCCCCTAGATAATAAAATACCCCATCCCAACACCAGGCCACATAAAAACCGCACAAGGCAATGACCCATATAAACTGCCGTTGGATAAAATAATATTGCGCGTTTATTTCTATCACATAGGTCACTAAGATGGGAAGAATGATCAAGGCCAGAAGAAAACCCATCTGCCGCAATCGAGAATTATAGGGTAAGACAAAACTCAATAGAGGCCCCACCAAAAAAAGATAAAAGGGCTTATACCCCACCAGATTTCCCACAATACTTCTAAAGAATTGCCCCATGTCGACCAAAGGATTGGGGATATATTCAAAAGTGAGCACATCGGTGGGCTCATGGTGCAAATTCAGTGAAATATACCAGAACCAGATGGGTAAAGATATCAAGGCGACAATACCATAGAATTTCCCGATACGTTTTGAAATAAGAGGCCAGGCCACTGTCCCGCGCTCATCAAGCACAGAAAACAGCGTACAGCAAGCAACGATCAATATCCCGCAGGCGTGAAAAAGAATAGTGAAACATAATAAAGCCCCAATAAAAAATTTCTTACGTGCCGTAAGGGCATATTGGGACCTAATTATTGTTTCTGTGCAATAAAAGACCGCCAATGCCAATGTGGGCAATACCGCGTAAGGCCGTAATTCAAACGCATGGCGAATAAGTTCCGTGTTCATGGCATACATCAAGAAAGCGACGGCTGTTGCAAACGTAGATTTTAAATAGCGACGGCATATCAGATAAAGACAATAAAAACCGATCACGGTGGCTATGATGTGCGGGATGGCCACCCCCCATTGATGACGCCCGAAAATCTGCACAAATGGGTAGGTCAATAAATAATCGCCTTGGAAGCAGGTGGCTTCCATATCACGCAGCCTTTCCCAAAATGGCCTTAAAGGCCCCCAGGTGAAATTCCATTGGTTGATCTCATCCGGCCACCAATCCCGAGAAGCCAACATTTGAATGCGCAAGTACAGCCCCCACGCGCTGATCACTAAAGCCACGACCAGCGCGGTGATTTTCTTATCCAGCCAATGAGGGTATATACCATTATTCATAAAATCCTGATCTTGGCAAAAGCAGGTAACAGCGACGATCTGCTGATCACCGTTGTGCCAACTTTAATTTGACAATGTCCAATAATTTTGGATGCATGGGAAAATAATACCGTCCCTGTGCCGGTTCCTGGGGTTTAAAACTGCCATTGCCCTCGCGTACTTTAAGTAAGGCTTCCACCGCTGTCTGCCATTTATGCAAATAATGGTTACGCGCCAGAATGGAGGGCATGGTGTCCCCGGGAAGGAGTTTCAATTCCTGCTGGGCGATGATGGCCCCGGTGTCGATACTCTCATCCACGAAATGCACCGTGACCCCGACGGGCCCGCCTTCCAGCAAGGCCCACAAGGCCGGGTCGCGCCCCCGGTAACGGGGCAAAAACCCGGCGTGGGTATTCAATGTGCCCAGGCGCGGGATTTGCAGCAGCGGCCTTTTAATGATCGAGGTCGTCAGTAAATATAAAATATCAGGGGCCATGCCCTTGACTAAGTCGATGCACGCCTGGCCGTTGGGATCATCCACAATATGCAAACGGAAATCATTGATCGCGGCGTATTCACGGAAAAGTGCATATTTTTCCCCGTCCTGGCCAATGATAATGACATCGGTGAATTTAAGGCCCCTCA
>CAZBJT010000267.1:0-2967 GCA_964492215.1 uncultured Planctomycetales bacterium
AGCAGGAACAAATAAAAGCCAAGCAGCAGGAGCGCGCCCAGCAGGTGGAGAAAATCTACCAGGAGGCAATGGACCTTTTTAAGGACCGTCAACTCGACAAAGCCCAGTTGAAGTTCATGGAATTAGAAAGCATGTCGGCCAATTATAAAGCCACGCGTCAGTATTTAAGCCGCATTGAAGAAGATAAAAAGAAAGCTGATTTCGAGGCCATCACCGAGCATGAGCAGCAGGAAGCCAAGCGGTTAAGGACCATGCAGGAAGAAGAAAAAGCCAAAGAGCAGGCCCGCAAAGCCGCGGAAGAAGAAAAGCGCCGTCAACAAGAGGCCCAGCAGCAGGCCCAAATACAGTCCTTGGCCCAGCAAGCCGCATCAATCAACGATCAAATCATTGTGATGTCCCAGACCAAAGATTATGCCGGCATGAAAGCCAAGTTTGCCGAGTTAGAGCAGGTATTGATTTCGCTTAAAAGCATCAAGGACAGCTTGAATACGCAAAAAGAAAGGGAAGAACAATCTCGCCTGCAAGATAAAGACATCGCCCAGCGTCAGCGTCAGGCCAAACGTACGGCCATGCAGGAAGATCAGCAAATGCCGGCATACCCACATATACCATCAGATAAAGAGCGTCGTCCGTCCTTTGCGACCCATGAAATGCCTTCTCAACCGGATAATGCCCAGGCCTTCAGGCTGCGTGAGCAGCAGCGGCAGATGAACATATTGTATGATCAAGCGGTGGAATTATATGACCGCCGCAAATACGATCAAAGCAAGATCCTTTTTGAAGAACTGCAGGCACATAAAGACCGCCGGGCTAATCTCTGGATCAGGAAAATTGAACATGCCATCGCCGATGAAATGATACGGTTAAAACAACAGGAATCCAAAGACCAAAGTAATTTCCTGGCGGAACGTTTAAGGGTGCAGCGCAAGGCCGCTATCCTTCAGGATAAGGAAAGTGCGCGCCAGCAGAAATTGACCCAGGAACTTGAACTTCAACGCCGCTTGACGGAAGACGAGAAACAAGAAGACCGCCGCAGGTTGGAAGCGATCAAAATGCAGGAAAAAGAACGCGCCCGCCTGGAGCATGAACAAAAAAATGTTGAGGACGAGCGCAAAAAAGAAGCAGAGATGTATCAGTTTAAGCGTTTGCAAGCCAAGCCTAAAGCAAAACCTGTGCCTCCACCAGAGCCTAAACCGGTACCTATACCAGCTCCTGTAGCGGCCCCGGTGCCTGCACCGGTTCCAACACCCGCACCTGCCCCGGTTGCCGTCGCTGCACCTGTAGCACCGGCTGAAGTTGCTAAAACAGAACCGGTCAAACCTGAAGTAAGTGAAAAAGAAAAACAGGCCCAGATTGAATTGTCCCGCCGGCGCAAGAAATTCTTGACCGAGAAATATCAAAAGGAACAGGCACGTCAGGCCAAGATAGATCAAGCTAAAGCCAGGGAAGAAAAGATCAAAAAAGAAGCCGAAGAAAGGGCCAAGCGCCGCAATAAGCCTAAAGAAGATAAAGAACAAAAGCGCCAGGAACAGATAGCTAAACAAAAGGCGGATGACGATGCCCGCAAGGCCAAGGCCGATGAACAAAAACGTTTAGACGATGTAAAGGCCCAGCAACCTAAGCCTAAAGACGAGCGTGATGCTTCCGAGAATGCCCAGCAATTCCAGGTGCGTGAGCAAAGAGTCAAAGATGCGGAGGAAAAGCGTTTGCAAGCCCAGCAAATCCGTGAAGAAAGCAAGCACCGTCAGGAAGAATTAAAGCAGCAAAAAATTGAAGAAGCCAAACGCCGCCAGGAAGAGTTAAAGCAGCAGCAGGAAGAATTAAAGAAGCAGCAGGAAGAAGCCAAGCGTCACCGTGAAGAGCTGCGCCAGCAAGACATGGAACGCCGCCGCCAGGAAAAAGAACGCCTGGCCAAAGAGCAGGATGACCGCGATCGGAAGCTGGAAGAAGAGCGCCAGCAAAAAGCCGCCATTATGGAACAGGCCCGTAAAGAAAAAGAAGTTGTCGACGCTGCGGCCCGTAAAGAGATTGAGCGCAAGGCCGCCCTGGAAGCCCAGGTACGTGAACGCCAGCAAAAACTGGATACTGAACGCCAGGCCATCCGCCAGGAATTAGAAAAAGGGGTGGAAGCCATGTATCAGGAGGCCATGGGGCTGTATAAAAGCGGCCGCTACGCCCAGGCTGCCGATAAATTCCAAGATGTCGAGGACGTGCTGCCTGATTATAAGAAGACCCGTGAATTGATGGGCAAAGCCAAGCAAGAAGCGGACAAGCCCGTCGCTGCCCCTAAAGAAACCTCCCGTTCCCGGGATGCTGATGCACCACTGAAAGTCGACCACGCTGTTGTCACGACTAAGCAGAATGTCGATTTTTCCGGTAAACGCGACGATGCTATTAATAAGTCTCTGGATTTATTCGACCCTAAAAATTAAATAAACTGTGTCGTCATCACCCGCCAATCACCTGATTAACGAGCAAAGCCCGTATTTACTGCAGCACGCGCATAATCCCGTGCAATGGTATCCGTGGTCTGCTGCCGCATTGGCTTTAGCTAAAAGCAGCGACAAGCCTATTTTATTGTCTATCGGTTATTCCACCTGCCACTGGTGCCATGTCATGGCCCATGAAAGTTTTGAAGACGATGCCATTGCAGGTATCCTCAATAAGCATTTTATATCCATCAAAGTCGACCGCGAGGAACGCCCGGATTTAGACCACATTTATATGACCGCCGTCACAGCCTTGACCGGTCAGGGCGGGTGGCCATTGACGGTTTTTTTAACCCCCGACGGTAAACCATTTTATGGGGGCACTTATTTTCCTCCGACAGCCAAATGGGGCACCGCTGGTTTTACGGATGTATTAGAGCAGGTAGCGCAGGCGTGGAGTCATAACCGCAGCGAGCTATTAAAATCCGCTGACTCCTTGACGGGCATGCTGCGCCAGCAGGCGCTGACCCCGCCAAGC
>CAZBJT010000268.1:0-2948 GCA_964492215.1 uncultured Planctomycetales bacterium
GAAAATCCATGCCGGTGAGGTGCGTTGTGTGTTGGCTGGTGGTACCGAGTCCATGAGCAATATCCCGTTTTTTTTATCCAAGGAATATCAAGAAATTTTGATGGGCATTTCGCGTGCTAAAACACCGTTAGAGCGCATCGCTGGTTTAATGAAGATACGCCCCAAGCATTTTTTAGTGCCGCGCATCGGTTTGCAATTAGGTTTGACCGACCCTGTCTGTGGATTAAACATGGGGCAGACCGCCGAGGTATTGGCCAAGGAATTCGGTATCACCCGCCGTGAACAGGATGAATTTTCTTTAATAAGCCATCAGCGTGCTATTGCTAATCGCGCTATTTTGCGTGAAGAGATCATGCCGGTCATTCCAGGCCCCAAATACAAGGAAGCTGTTTTAGATGATAATGGCCCCCGTGAAGGGCAGACCATGGAAGCTTTGACTAAGTTAAAACCATTTTTTGAAAAAGGCACCGGTACGGTCACGGCCGGTAATTCTTCCCAGGTTACCGACGGGGCTTGTGCATTATTAGTGATGAGCGAATCGCGTGCCAAGGAACTTGGCCTTAAACCTTTAGGGTATATGCGTTCATTTTCTTTTGTGGGTGTGGAACCTAATCGCATGGGCATAGGCCCGGCGCATGCCATTCCGGCGGCCATTAAAAAAGCCGGCATGAAATTCAGCGACGTGCAGACATTCGAGATCAATGAGGCCTTTGCCGCGCAGGCCTTAGCTTGCGTCAAGGCCTTGGCTTCGCCTAAATTTACTAAAGACTTTGGTTATGAGGGCTATACAGGTCAGATCGATATGGCCAAATTAAACGTCAACGGCGGCGGCATTGCCTTAGGCCATCCCGTCGGTGTTACCGGTGCGCGTTTGATTTTGACCTTGCTTAAGCATTTAAACCGCAATAATTTGAATGTCGGTGTTGCATCTTTGTGTATCGGTGGCGGTCAGGGTGCTGCTGTAGTTTTGGAGAGATAACTTTAAGGAGGCCTTTTATGTCCGTCTTTTATAAAGAAGAAAATAGCATCGGTTATATTACCTTTGACCAGCCCGACAGCAAGGTCAATGTGTTAAGCGGCCAGACGCTTGAAGCTTTCGACCGTATTTTAAATGAGTTTAAGAACCAGTCGGCCCTCAAAGCCCTTGTCATTCAAAGTGCTAAAAAAGATATTTTTATCGCCGGTGCCGACATTAAAGAAATTGAGAATATTACGGAAGTGGCTGATGGCAAGAAAAAAGCCCAAGCCGGCCAGCAGGTGATGAATAAATTATCCGATTTGCTTATCCCGACGGTGGCGGTGATCGACGGTGCCGCTTTGGGTGGGGGGTGTGAATTAGCTTTGGCCTGCCGTTACCGCATTGCCACATTTAACGATAAGGTGCGCATCGGTTTGCCTGAGGTGAATTTAGGTTTTGTGCCGGGTTTTGGCGGCACGTATCGCCTGCCGCGTTTGGTTGGCTTGCAGCAGGGGTTGAAACTGATTGTTTCCGGTGCGCCCATTACCTCAGCCGCTGCGTTTAAGATCGGTTTAGTCGACCGGCTTTATCCGCAAACCGGTTTACCGGAGCGGGTGTTGGAATTTGTCGATGAGATAGCCAAGGAACCTCGGAAACGCATTTTTAGACGGCCATCGCCTAAAGGTTTCGATGCTTTTTTAGAAAAAAATGTCTTAGGGCAAATGATTGTCTTTAAGGAAACCATCAAATCCATTCAAAAAGCCACTAAAGGTTTTTACCCGGCCCCGTTGAAAGCCGTGGATGTTATCCGCAGCACATTACAGTTAAACCGCACCCGGGCCCTGGATATAGAATCAACCGCTTTTGCCCAATTAGCAGTAACGTTGATTTCAAAGAATTCCGTGAAGGTTTTTTATTTATCAGAAAAATATAAGAAATTGACCGTACCTGGCACGGAAGATATTAAACCTATGCCCATTGCTAAGGGTGCGGTGGTTGGTGCCGGTATCATGGGTGGCGGTATTGCGCAATTATTAAGCAGCCGCGGGGTGTGGGCCCGCATCAAAGACATCAATTACGATGCCATTGCCAAAGGTCTTAAAGCTGCATCCGACGTTTACATAGCAGCGGTGAAGCGCCGTAAAATGAAACCCTATGAAGTGCCAATCAAAATGGGCATGATTTCCGGTGCCATTGATTACAGCGGTTTTTCCGATGCTGATATTGCTATTGAAGCCGTAGTTGAGAACATGGACATTAAGAAGAAGGTGTTTGCCGATTTGAGCAATGCCTTGCCTGACCGGGCGATCATGGCCTCCAATACATCGTCATTATCCGTTACAGAAATGGCCAAAGCCACCAAAGACCCATCCCGCGTGATCGGTTTTCATTTTTTTAATCCCGTGCATCGCATGCCTTTGATCGAGATCATCACCACCCAATTTACTTCCCCTCAGACCTTGGTATCCACCTTAGAGTTTGCTAAGAAATTAGGCAAGACGCCCATCATTGTCAAAGACGGTCCGGGGTTTTTGGTCAACCGTATTTTATTAGGGTATATCAATGAAGCCGGGCGTTTATTCGCCGAGGGCGGTTCTATTGAACAAATCGACCGCGTTGCCACCGATTTCGGCATGCCCATGGGTCCGTTCCTTTTATCCGACGAGGTTGGTTTGGATGTGGGGGTCAAAGTCTTACATATTTTAGAAGCAGGTTTAGGCAGCCGTTATAAATCTGTTGCCATTTTTGATGATGTCATGGCCAAGAAATTATTGGGTAAAAAATCCGGCAAAGGATTTTATATCCATGATAAGGTCAGGCAAGTCAATGCGGAAGTCCAGGCCATGTCTAAAGGCAATTGCTCTTGGAATGCACAGGAAGCCATTGACCGCATGATTTATATCATGGTCAATGAGGCAGCCATGATTATTCAAGAAGGCATTGTGGATGGGGCAGAGACAGTTGATATAGGCATGATATTCGGCACCGG
>CAZBJT010000269.1:0-2945 GCA_964492215.1 uncultured Planctomycetales bacterium
GAGAAGAAGTTTTCCGCCAACTGCGCGAAATTGCCAAGGAACGTAAACTGCATCCGAACATCCGTGTGGCCCAGGCCAAATGTTTAGGCCAATGCGCCAAGGGTGTCAATATCATGGTTTACCCTGAAAATACCTGGCATAGCGATGTCCGCATGGAAGATGTAGCCAAGATTGCCGATCAATACATCAAATCATAAAACTTCCAGGGTCTTCTGAATATCTTTGATGAGAAGGTAAAGATGAAGAGGGTCGATGGGGGAAGCTTCAAAGCCTAGTTGTTCGTAGAAATGTCGGGCTTGTGCATCTTTTGCATGGACGAGAACCGCTCGGCCGCCAATGATTTCAGCAGCATCAACGATCCGCAACAAAGCATCCCGTACCAAAGCTTTACCAATTCCGTGGCCTTGGTGTGTTTTATCAACGGCGAGACGGGCAATAATGATGACAGCTACTGGATGAGCAGCCAGACCTTTTCCAACTCGATGTGGTGTTGTGCTTTTAATGACTGATCCTGGAGTGAGCGTATAGTAGCCTGCTACCTTATTGGCCTTGGTTGTGACGTAAGTCCTGGCTGATCCATTCTGATTATTGATGAGCGCAAAATTTTTAAGATAACCATTTAAAGGTTCGGCACCGCAGTCGAAATCATCAACAGTATGGTGCCGGTCAAGAAGGGCAGGGTTTTTTAGTTTATCCATGAAAAACATCCGCCGCTTTGAAAAGTTTCTTGAGTTTAGCGTTTGCACGTGCGGGGCGATCCAAAGCCGTGCTAAAGGCCTTCCACTGGGCTTCAGGTAAAGTAAACTGGCTTTTGTTGGCCAGCATATCCTCAGCTTCCTTGATGGCGCAGTTTAAGACGAAAGCGGATAGTTTCATGTTCTTGAGGTTAGCGGCATAGACCAAAAAATCTTTCTGAGAGTTTTCAATCCTTAAATCGATACGTGTGTCTTTTTGTGTGACTGGCATAGGGTATGTCCTTTCTTATGTTTCAAGGATAGCATATTGTACACACTTTGTCCACACGTATTTACTTAGAAGGCAAGATATCAAAGAAAACGCTACCCGAAAAATGCCCATATGGCCTTGTTTGAGGGGTTTTCATATGCCATATTTATAGTATATGAGAACCCCATTAATAACCCTCATAATTAGTGCTTTTTTGATCACCAGCCTTGGGCCTATGCCTGTGCAGGCGCAAGAATTATATTTGCCAAAACCCGGGGTTATGGTCCATTTAAGCTCCGCGTTTAATCCACCCATCCTTAAAGGGCTAAAAGTCCATCCGGATAATCCTTTTAAATTTGATTTTATTTTAGACCAAGCTGATACCAGTGCCATTGCGAGAAGCGAAGCGACAAAGCAATCTTTTATTAAAGAAGAGTCCACAAGGCTCATAAAATACTTTCTAGCTTCATTGACCATCCCTGAAAAAGATCTCTGGGTCAACCTAAGCCCCTACGAAAAGAACCGCATCGTCCCCGAATCCTTCGGACAAACCGAAATGGGCCGTGACTTATTGGCCGAAGATTACATGCTTAAACAAATCACCGCTAGCCTCATTTATCCAGAAGACACTATAGGCCAGAAATTCTGGAAACGCATCTACGAAGAAGCCGCCAAAAAATTCGGTACAACCGATATCCCGGTCAATACCTTCAACAAAGTATGGATAGTCCCCCAGAAGGCAGTAGTCTACGAAAACGCCAAAGCCGGCACAGCCTACGTAGTGGAATCAAAACTAAAGGTCATGCTCGAACAAGACTATTTGGCTCTTTCTAACACTATCATTCCCACGCAACCCCCTCAAGCCGGGGGTTCCCAAAGGTCGGCGGGAATCCAGAACAAGAACGACATTAACACCTTAGGCTCACAAATTGTCCGTGAAATAGTCATCCCCGAGCTAGAAAAAGAAGTCAACCAAGGTCAAAACTTCGCCCAACTACGACAAGTTTATAATTCTTTAATCCTAGCCACCTGGTATAAAAAGAAGATCAAAGACAGCATTTTGGCAAAAGTGTATGCAGACAAGAATAAGATTGCTGGGGTGAAATATGACACATCTGTCATTCCCGCGAAACCCCCTCAAGCCGGGGGTTCCCAAAGGTCGGAGGGAATCAAGACTCAGAATGACACCGAAGCTATCTATCAACATTACCTCCAAGCCTTCAAAAATGGTGTTTACAATTATATTAAAGAAGAGCAAGATCCTGTGACACAAGAAACTATTCCCAGAAAATATTTCTCCGGTGGGTTTACAGCCACCAATTTTAGTAATGCCGCAATGGCGATTGTTGAAGATTTGCCTAAGAAATTTATATTGGATTCTAAAAATAAAAAATCTTATGTAATCAAAATGAGGGCAGATCCAGCTATGGATACACCCGCACAAGAACTTGAACGGATAATAGATGGTAACTCTGTTGAATTACAAGGCCTTATTAAAATGGGGGATGATTGGACACCGCAGGATATCGGGCTTGTCACACGAGCTATTATTTGGTTGTATGGGCAGTTCCCGGATAAAATGAAAGAATTGAAAATGGGTTTGGAGGGCAGTCCTATTCTTTTGGTCAAAGGAGGCTTAGAGCAAATCTATGGCCGAGTCGTTCCGCTAGCTCCCCAACAATTACGTATGGGTGACATGGATGCAATGAGTTTAGTAATAGGAACTACAAGGAGCCTTAAGAGATATGTTATTTTAAAAGAGGATTTATTTGAGCAGCAAGATGTCGCTCGTTTAATAATTGCGATCATGCACGAATTTTTGGGCATACAGCCTCAATTTACTCAAATGATTAAATCAAAAAAGCCGTCCTTAAGCGCCGATCAACATAGAGAACATGAATTAAACGGTATTATTTCTACAGTATCTTTGTTAAAAAGAATATTGAATGATCAGGATGTATTCTCACAGTCTCCGCAGTTATTTATGGCTCTTAGAGCTC
>CAZBJT010000270.1:0-2944 GCA_964492215.1 uncultured Planctomycetales bacterium
CCGCTTCAGTCCTAAATTTTTTAACACCCTTGCCATGGGTTCAACCAAGTCCCGGCTATAAACACCCATCACCTGATGGGTGGCTTGCGCCGGATTGGTCAAAGGCCCGAGAATATTAAAGATGGTTTTGACGGCTAATTCCTGACGGGCCGGTGCCACATTTTTCATGGCTGGATGAAGCCGTTGGGCAAATAAAAAGGCCAAACCTATTTTATTCAAGCATTCGTTTAAATGCTTTTCCTCCATGTTCACATTGATACCTAAAGCCTCCAGCACATCCGCACTGCCGCATTTACTGGAAATGGAACGGTTGCCGTGTTTGGCCACCGGCACCCCGCAGGATGCCACCACAATGGCTGCCAGCGTCGATATATTAAATGTACCCCGCTGGTCACCGCCGGTGCCGCATGTATCTAAAATCACTTCCTGGCCTGTCTTGACCGGTACCACAAAACGGCGCATAATTAAGGCACAGGCCGTGATTTCTTCGACGGTCGGTCCCTTTTTATTCAAGGACAATAAGAAATCTTTGATCTCATCGATCGTGGCATGGCCGGCCATGATCAGCTCCATGACCACACTGATCTCATCGTGGTTTAAATTGGCACCCTGTTGGACTTGATTGATATAATCGCGCATCATAACTTTAAAAAATTCCGTAAGATATTCTTGCCTTGAGTGGTCAAAATGGATTCCGGATGGAATTGCACACCCCAGATGGGTAATGTTTTATGACGCACACCCATGATCTCTTTGTCGTCTGTCGTCCACGCGGTTACTTCCAAGCATTTGGGCAAACTTTTACGGTCAATCACCAAAGAATGATACCGTGTCGCTTCAAACGGATGTGACAAACCTTTGAATATTTCTTTACCGTCGTGCTCGATCAACGACGTCTTCCCATGCATCAATTTCTTGGCATTGATGATCTTGCCGCCAAATGCATAACCGATGCCCTGATGGCCTAAGCAAACCCCTAAAATCGGCACCTTACCACCGAATTCTTTGATGACAGCAATCGAGACACCGGCATCTTCCGGACGGCCAGGCCCCGGTGAAATAACGATCTTAGCCGGGTTCATCTTCTTGATATCAGCAATAGAAAGCATATCATTACGGTACACCTTCATATCCGCTTTAAGCTCGCCAAAATACTGCACGAGGTTATACGTAAACGAATCATAATTATCAATCATCAAAATCATATTATTCTTTCTCTCTATACACTTTCGCGCCGATGCCGGTTAATTTAACATCTAATTCTTCATACCCGCGATCTAAGTGATAAATACGTAAGATTTCTGTCTTACCGTGCGCTACTAACCCTGCGATCACCAAAGCTGCTGACGCGCGCAAGTCGGATGCCATGACCGGCGCCCCATGCAATTGCTTGACCCCCTCGACAATGGCACTCCCGGTATCACGGCGAATTTGAGCACCCATACGATTAAGCTCAGCAATATGCATAAAGCGGTCCGGGAACACGCGGTCGGTGATGATGCATACCCCAGGTGTTATGGCCATCAAAGCCATGTATTGCGCCTGTAAATCGGTGGGGAAACCCGGATGTGGATGGGTAACAATATTGGCTGGATGCAGTATTTTCTTACACTTGACCCGAATATCGTTGGCCCCTACCCGCTGCACATCAACCCCAATCGAATGCATTTTATCAACCAACGCCAATAAATGGTTATAATTGGCATCTTTGACAAGTATATCACTTTTTGCCGCCGCTGCCATCAAGAGGAAGGTTCCGGCTTCAATGCGGTCGGAGCTCATTTTATAGTTAGCGCCATTTAATTTACGCACACCGTTAATCACAATACGCGGGGTGCCGTGACCTTGGATCTTAGCGCCCATGGCACTTAAAAAATTACCCAAATCTTCAATCTCCGGTTCGCAGGCTGCACTTTCAATGATTGTCTCGCCATGCGCTAAAGTGGCTGCCATCATCACGTTTGCCGTGGCTAATACGGATGAACCAAATGTACCGCCTAAATACATTTGTGTGCCTTTTAACTTGGTGGCGTGGGCCAATACATAACCCGCATCAAAATCCGCCTTAACCCCTAAAGCCATGATCCCCTTCATGTGTAAATCAATGGGACGCACACCGATAACGCAACCACCGGGCATACTCACCTTGGCCTTGCCTAATTTACCTAAGAGCGGACCTAAGACGCAAAAAGAACCGCGCATGGTGGATACTAATTTATAATCGGCAATGTGATTATTAACTGCCCCGGCAATGGTCACTTTATTGCCGGAAATGTCGACGGTCTTGCCCAAAGAACGCAACAATTTACACATGGTCAAGGTATCGCGCAAACGCGGCACATTGCGTATCTCGCAAACCCCATCCGTCAATAATGTCGCGGCCAGAATGGGCAATGTGGCATTTTTAGAACCGCTGACCCTGATCTCGCCGGCAAGTTTGCGTCCGCCTTCAATTACAAATTTTTCCATTTAATCTCCCTCTTTCATTCAAACTGAGCTGTTAAAAACCTTGGTCTTCCGGCTAAATCTTCAAAAACATCCACTTTAAAATGAGTGTCAAATAATGATAGGATGGCTTGTTCCTGTCCGTCGCCAAACTCCATCATAAGATAACCACCTGGCCTTAGCAAGTCCGGAGTGTATTTTATGATGGCCCGGTAAAAATCAAGCCCGTCACGCCCCCCATCCAAGGCCAAAGCCGGTTCCTGCTGCACGTCTTGAGGCAAATGAGCCATCTCATCGCTTGGTACATACGGAGGATTGGAAATAATCATGTCGAAAGAAACAGAAATCGGAAAGGTCTTAAACATATCCGCCTGCACAAACGCTATGCGTCCATCCACCCCATGCTTCTTCGCATTGGCTTGAGCCAAATTCAAGGCCGCCTTAGAAATATCAACCGTCGTGACCTGCACGTGTGAGCAGAATTTAGCTAAAGCAATAG
>CAZBJT010000271.1:0-2936 GCA_964492215.1 uncultured Planctomycetales bacterium
CCTTCGCGGGACATCACACGATCGATTAAAAGCCTTGAACCATAACCCTCGTCAGATCTTGGTACTCGATGAAGGGCAATTTGTCGGCCGCACTGATACCAATCAATCAAAGCTTGTCCGGCAAATCCAATCATCTTTTAAGATTCTGATGAGTGCGACCCCATTTTCCTCAGTTGACAATATCCGTTCCATTATCGATTTCTTAGAAGATGGAAAGCCGGGGCATGAAAGCGCACAAGTGTTTCGCAAGCTCTACAGTGCCAATGACCCTGATTCGCTGCGTATGTTGCATTTTTTATTCAATGATTATGTCATCCGTATCCGTAAAAACCATGTCATTAAAACCTATTCACAAACAGAAGCCGAGTTTAAGAAGCAAAGCGATCGCCTGCCATTGAAATTGCCGGAACAAACCGTTACTTATCCAATAACAAATCATCAAGCCGAGCAAGACCTGCAGATCTTTACTCAATGGCCAGAGTGGCAGGCCGCGCATGAGCAGCAGGGCCGCCTCACAAGCAAAGACTTAGAGGTCAGGGGAAAGACGCCCCAGAAGACCAGAGAAAATATGTTTTCCAAGAAACATTCCTCCGTGCAAAACCACAATGACCCTAAGTACACCGGCAGCATGGAAGATTCCCCTAAATGGAAGAAGATGGATGAATTATTAGCAACGGAGATGGATGCCACTAAGAACAAAGGGATTATTTTTGTGCAGTACGTTGAAGAGATCGAGGAATACCTTAAGCGTTACGGGCAAAAGTATGGGGCTGTGTCTTTTTATGGCAAGACAGATGCGGACATGGAGACCCAAAGCGGGTATTTGGCTAAGGACGGAAAGAAATTACTTTTTAAAATGAAAAATAAATATGAATTTGAATTTAAAGATGGCGAGTTTGTCCCGTACCCTGAGGGAAAACCTATTAAAGATGCGGATTCGACTTGGAAACCGATCACCGCGTGGGATTATAACCGTTTAAAGTTTCAAAATGACCCTAAGGCCAGATTGATCGTTGCCACTTATGAAAGCGGAGGTACTGGTGTCACATTGACAGCAGCAGACTTTGTGGTTCACGACGATCAGCCGGACGCCTATGTCCGTAAATATCAGGCAGATGATCGGGCTAACCGCATTGACAATGGCCATAAAAAAATGAACCAAAGGTTTTATAGTGTGATTGGGGAATATCCCCCTGATTTCCTGGATCGAATGAGAAATATATTTGAAGTGAAGGATAAAAATTCCGGGAAGAAGCGACAAATGAAGGCCGGCGAAATTACCCCCACGATGAGTAAAAACCCTGACCTTATCATTCGCAGTTATTATGATATTTACTTTAAGCAAGGCACTTATAATCAAGTTCAACTGCGACGCATTAAAGCCCAGAAGCGGTTATTCGATTTAATTATGGACGGCATTCCGCCACCCAAAGGATCCAATTTGCTAGATGAAACCGGCCTTAAAACCTCCATGCCTTTTATGTTTGAGCAAAGCGAGGCGAACAAGGGAAGTGCGGCCATGTTACACGAGACAGATAATATCAGCGCTTTATCGAGCAAGGACGATGTTTTATTATTTGATCAAGATATTCTATATTTCCCTCTTATTAAAGGTGATGATGCGTCGATTAAACGTCGACATAGTGTTGCCAAGAAAGCTGTCCGGAAGGTATTAAGTCATGTTCGGGAAGCATTGAAGTCATTTAATCGCCTATTACCGGCTGATCGTGAGAATTTCTTGGAAATGTTCGAGCACCTTATCGACAATTCCGTAGATTCTATATTTGAACGGATTGATCGGGCCTCCGATAGCCGCAAACCAGGCATTATAAGATCGGCCCGCGTGTCATTTTCAATTCAGGGTGATCAAGACACAGGATATTATACGATGACCCTTTCCGATAATGGTAAAGGCATACCCAGAAAGATGCTTTCTAATTGGGTCGATGATCAGCATAAGAGCACAAAAATAAGAGGGTATTTGGGTGGTTCGGGAATATATATATCTCATATGTTGGACAATGTTTTGGGTGATTATAGTGTGTCTTTTGATTCTAAGGTGCAGGGAGAGGAAGGCTTTAAGTTTTATCAAAAAAGGAATGGGGAAAGAGACATGTTGCCTGTTAATAGAGCTGGAGTGGGAACAGACGTTATGGTAATGATTCCCCCGCGCGGAGAGGTTTTGCGTGATGCCTTGCATGAAGAGGGCGATTGGAGTTTTGCTATGATGAGTAGGCCTTTTATACAATCAAGAATTCTTAAAGCGCACAAGCGTGCTTCAGCAGGAGTTAAGGAAAAGCGCGGTGGTATTGATTTAACGGATGATCACTGGAGTTTGGAGATTACATCGGATAAGGCTGCTTTGAGTATGATTAAGCGTGCAAATATATTTAAGAGCATGCAGATCGATGGTCTTTATATCAAAGACATCGAAATCACCCCTATTAATAATTTACCTCAATTCTTGGGGATGAATTAATAACCTGTGTACTTCCGGGGAGTGCATGGGCGATTTTAAATTCTTCTTGTTGTTTAGCGGTAATCCATATAGAATTACTTCCAGTTGTTACATCACGCCGTTTGACGGTCAGTCCACTATTTAATTAACAGGAGATTTTTATGGGTCGCATGCCTGAATTGATTCTTATTCTTGTGGTTTTTGTTTTATTATTCGGTGCCCAGAAATTGCCCGAAGTTGGTGCTGCTTTAGGCAAAGCCATCCGTGAATTCAAAAAGAATGTCCGCGACGTCGAAGACGAAGTCAAGAAACCCATCGAACAGCAACCTAAGTGATATCTGCCGACAACCTTCAAGCATTCTTTAAGCATCTTGAAGAACTGCGTTCCAGGCTGGTTAAATCCGCCATTGTTTTCTTTCTTGTGGCCTGCATTTGTTACAGTTATGTGGGCCAGCTCCTTCCTTATATAATAGCCCCT
>CAZBJT010000272.1:0-2916 GCA_964492215.1 uncultured Planctomycetales bacterium
GATGCCATTAGCCATTCAATTGGCGCATGGTTTAGTGCGACGCGTTACCGAAGTCCGCGAGAAGGGTATCCTTAAATATTTAGGGCCTGACTGCAAGTCCCAGGTCACCATTGAATACGAGGATGATACTCCGCTGCGCGTCGATGCCGTTGTTTTGGCCTGCCAGCATACCGAAGATATTCTGGATAAAACGGGCAATAAAATCACTGACAAGGCCCGTCAGGAAATGATCAAGATCATTGCCCATCCGATTATCGGCAAGCTGATGGACAAGAATACTAAATTTTATGTAAATGAAACCGGTAAATTCGTCGTCGGAGGTCCACAGTCTGATACTGGGGTCACCGGCCGCAAGATCATCGTTGATACCTATGGCGGTGCCGTGCCTCATGGCGGTGGTGCTTTCTCAGGCAAGGATCCCACCAAGGTAGACCGTTCTGCTGCATACATGACTCGCTATATCGCCAAGAATATCGTGGCGGCTGGTTTAGCCAAGCGTTGCTTGCTTCAGGTTGGTTATGCCATTGGTTATCCGCAACCAGTTTCTGTCATGGTTGAAACCTACGGCACAGGCAAGATCTCTGAGCAGCACTTAACCACCTTGGTACGCAAGCATTTTGATTTGTCTCCTCAAGGTATCATCAAGACCTTGGATTTACGCAAACCTGTTTATTTAAAAACAGCGGCTTATGGTCATTTCGGTCGTCCTGGATTTACGTGGGAGAAGACAGATAAAGCTGCAGCATTAAAGAAGGATGCTTAATTTATGACAACCGCAACATTGAAAGCGCCTAAAGCCATGGCTAAAACACAAAACAAAACAACGGCCAACGATTATAAAGTCAAAGACATGTCTTTGGCCGCGTGGGGCCGTAAAGAAATAGAAATCGCTGAAGTGGAAATGCCGGGCTTGATGGCCTTGCGTAAAGAATTTGGTGCCAAGCAGCCGCTTAAAGGTGCACGCATTTCCGGCTGTATCCACATGACGATTGAAACCGCGGTCTTAATTGAAACGCTCATTCATTTGGGTGCTGCCGTGCGTTGGTCTTCATGCAATATTTTCTCAACCCAAGACCATGCTGCTGCGGCCATCGCTGCCGCCGGTATCCCGGTTTTTGCCTGGAAAGGTGAAAGCTTGGAAGAGTATGATTGGTGCGTTGAGCAAACATTGGAATGGCCGGATGGCAAGGGCCCTAACATGATTTTGGATGATGGCGGTGATTTGACCATCATGGCGCATGGCAAATATTCCAGCTTCCTCAAGAATATCCGTGGTATTTCTGAAGAAACCACGACGGGTGTGCATCGTTTATATGAAATGGTCAAAAAGGGCACATTAAAAGTCCCGGCCATCAATGTGAATGATTCCGTCACCAAAAGTAAATTCGATAATTTATACGGTTGCCGTGAATCTTTAGTCGACGGCATCAAGCGCGCCACCGACCGCATGATCGCCGGTAAAGTTTGCGTCATCGCCGGTTATGGCGATGTGGGCAAAGGTTCCGTGCAGTCATTTAAAGGTTTAGGCGGCCGCATCATCGTTACTGAAATTGATCCTATCTGTGCTTTGCAGGCTGCCATGGAAGGGTATGAAGTCATGCCCATGGCTGATGCAGCTAAGATTGGTGATATCTTCGTGACAGCTACTGGCTGCGTCGATGTCATTGTCGGCAAGCATTTAGATGCTATGAAAAGTGGGGCCATTGTTTGCAATATCGGCCATTTTGATTCAGAGATCGAAATTGCTTATTTGAATAATCGCAAAGACATCAAGAAGATCGAGGTCAAGCCGCAGGTGCATCAATATGTGTACCCCAATGGTAAGAAGTTGATCGTCTTGGCTGAAGGCCGTTTGGTCAACTTAGGTTGCGCCACCGGTCATCCGTCTTTTGTTATGAGCAATTCTTTCACCAATCAGGTGTTGGCCCAAATCGAGTTGTGGCAAAATAGCTCTAAGTACGAGAATAAAGTGTATACCTTACCTAAGCACTTAGACGAGCAAGTGGCCCGTTTGCATTTGGGCAAAGTCGGTGCTCGTTTAGAAACGTTAACAGCTAAGCAAGCCAAGTATTTAGGCATGAAGGTAGAAGGCCCATTTAAACCGGATCATTATAGGTATTAAAACATGGCTTCTAACATTAAAAAGATCGGTATTTTGACTTCCGGCGGCGACGGCCCGGGCATGAACGCGGCCATCCGTTCGGTGGTGCGTTATTCTTTGCATTATGGTTTGGAAGTGGCGGGCATCATGCGCGGCTACCAGGGTCTGATTGAAGAAGACATTGTGCCCATGAATCACCGTTCGGTGTCGAATATCATCAATAAGGGCGGCACCATCCTTAAAACCGCCCGTTCCAAAGAATTTTCTACAGATGAAGGCAAGAACAAAGCTGCGGAAGTGTTACGCAAGCATCACATCGACGGTTTGATTGTTATCGGTGGGGATGGTTCTTACCGGGGGGCCAGCCGGCTTTATGAAATGCACGGCATCCCGACTATTGGTTTGCCTGGTACCATTGACAATGATTTGGTGGGGACTGACGAAACCATCGGCTGTTCTACCGCCATCAACACCGCTTTAGAGTCCATTGACAAGATCCGCGACACCGCCCAAAGCATGGAACGCGTGTTTGTGGTGGAAGTTATGGGCAATAAGAGCGGGTATATCGCTATGGAAGTAGCACTTGCAGCCGGTGCCGAAGATGTTATAATACCCGAACGTTCTTTTGACTACGAAGCCATGCACAGGGAAATCGTGGATGGTAATAAAAAAGGCAAGATCAGCTGGATCATTATTGTGGCGGAAGGGGCTGCCAAAGCCCAGACTGTCGCCGATAATATCACGATTGCCACCGGTTTAGAGACCCGTTATGTGGTTTTAGGCCATGTGCAGCGCGGCGGTACACCAGATCGGAA
>CAZBJT010000273.1:0-2915 GCA_964492215.1 uncultured Planctomycetales bacterium
GGCACGCCTACAAGAGCTTGATGCTTTCCAATCAAGCTCTTGTAGGATGCCTTGAGGCAAATGGCTGTAAACCGAAGCCAACGGCAAAAATATCCCGTTCCGCAGGTTATAGTACTTAACTCTTTTTTACTCGAGCTACCCGTAGTAAATAACTAAATTACGTTAGGTGTCTGGAATTACCTTAAATCACTCGGTCGTTGCCGCCGTCGATGGGGATTTGGGCGGCGGTGGTTTTGGTGAAGGATTGGCCGGCCATGGTGCAGACTAAATTGGCTACGTCATGCGATGTGATAGTAACTTTGAGGATATTGTTCTTCTTATATTCTTCGATGGATAGGCCATAGCTCTTGGCCCTTTTGTGCAGCACTTCATCTGTCCAAATGGCTGTGTCAAAAACCTGATTCGGATGCACCACATTGACACGAATGCCTTTGCCGCCTAATTCCAATGCAGCCACACGGGCTAATTGGGCCAAGCCTGCTTTAGCTACTGAATACGCGGCAGCGCCAGGTCCCGGGGCCGGCACATTCTTAGAGCCGATGATAATGACCGTCGGATCAATGCCATTTGTTAAATAAGGAATAGCAGCCTTCATTAATAGCTGATGACTGGTCAAATTAAGCATGAGACTTTTATCCCATGTCTTTGGATCTAAGTCGGCAATATTTTCACTGGGTGGAAAAATGCCGGCATTGCTCACCACGATATCCAAACCTCCGAATGCACGCACGGTTTCTTTAACAGCATCTGTAATCTTCTCCGCTTTTGTCACATCACACACCAAACCGCGAACTTGTTTGGATTTGAATTGCCCGGTTATTTCAGGGCGTATGTCTAAAGCAACCACATGCGCACCTTGGGCCACTAATGCCTCGACACAAGCTTTACCGATTCCGCTAAAAGCACCCGTGACTAAAGCAACCTTACCTTGCAAGGCTAATGGCTTATCCCCTTTAGCGAGCTTAGCTTGTTCCAGTTCCCAATATTCCATCTCGAAAATATTTTTTTCGCTCAATACTTTCCAACCGCCCATGCTTTCAGCACATTGAATGGCATAAATAGTATGATCGACAATATCCGACGTAATCTGCGCGTCTTTAAGCGAACGGCCAAAAGTCACCGCCCCCTGCCCCGGCCATACGGCCCAGCGCGGCGCTAAATCCAAGCATTTTAATTTGCCGTTATTATTGCGTTTGAAATAACCCTTATAGTTTTCTGCATATACATGGACATCGGCACTGATGTCTTTCTTAACAACCACCGGTATGGGTTTGGTGCGTATCACATGATCGGGGGTCAATGTGCCGCGGGTGGCGATTTTGGCCATGTGGGGCAAATTAGCGAAACCAACAGTCGCCTTATCATCTTTTAATAAAGCAATCATCGCCTGACCCTGCACCTCAGAGACAGCTTTACGTAATTGCGCTAATGCCAATAAATCAGGGGCCGGTGTCTTGGCCGTTGCCAAGCCCACCTTTTGCTTCTTGATATAATTCTCAGCCTTAGTCACTAAACGGATGTGATTTTCATAACTGGTTTTAGCATCATCGGCAAAGGTGAATAAACCGTGATTAAGCAAAATAATGCCTTCGTATTTCTTCCAATCCAACCCTAATGTCATTTCATAAACCTTACGTGCCAAGAGAAAACCTGGCATTACATAAGGCACAACCAATACATGCGGCCCATAAATCTCTTTAATGCGCGCCTGGCCACTAGGTGTATTTGTAATGGCTACGACCGCATCGGTATGCGAATGATCCACATACTGATAAGGAATAATGGCATGCAAAATAGCTTCCACCGACGGGTTAGGTGCATTGGGGTCAAGCATAGCGGCCCGCTGCTCACGCACCATGTCGGTATCACTTAATGTTTTCAAAGTGGCCATGCGTTTAAGTAAGTCTAATTTCACCGCGGCAAAACCTGCAGCTTCAATCGTGGCCAAATCCCAGCCGCTGCCTTTGATATATAAGACATCTTCCTCATCCCCGAAGAAATTTTTAACCTTAGCCTTCACCGACGTATTGCCACCGCCATGCAAGACCAAAGAGCTTTCCAAGCCTAAGAGGCGTGAGGTGTACACCCTCAATTTTAAAGGATCATTTCCTATCTTGGCGGCTTCGGCTTTATTCCAGGAACTTTTCATACTCCCCCTATTATTGCTTCTTCACCCAATCTTTGGCTTCCGGTGAAAGATTGTTTTTCTTTCTTAAAACAATGTATTGATCATTTTTCTTAAGCAAATCATCACGGACACTTTTAATTTCCCCATAACGCTCAACCGGCAAATGGGCCCGCTTCATGCGATAAAGATTATCCACGGTAATGGTGTTATTTTCCCCTTTGGTGTAATTGACATTCACTTCCATCATGTCTAATTTAAAAGCATAACTCTCCGGTACAAAATCCACCTTAAGTCCATCCGGCAAATGATAGGTATTGGTATTCCGGATCAGGGAGTTATTAGGAACAAAAATGGGGAATTTACGTGTAGCATCGGAAAAATCCGGTATGTTCCCCTGCTGGGCTTCTTTTAAAAGGATCATATCATTGACCAAGGGGTAAGCGCCCGGGGATTCATACTTCAAATCAAACCCCACAGGTCCATAACGGTTCTCCAGGCCCTTGACCTGACGGTCCAGCATTTTGCCGCCTTCTGCATAATTGGCTTCCAAATTCGCAAAAAACTTATCCTTGTCCTCTTTAGGGGTTGAGGCCCAGGAACTCTTAAAATCCTGGGACGCCTCCAAAGGCAAATGCACATGGACTTCAAAAATGGCAGAACCATCCTCGGAGACGCTGATATCACTAGTGGAAATGACTGCCCGTGTCTCTTCAGGAGCTATGGGTAAATTATCAAAACGATACCCGGAAGGCTCGATGACGAAAACATACGCATTATCATAATCCCC
>CAZBJT010000274.1:0-2893 GCA_964492215.1 uncultured Planctomycetales bacterium
CACTTCATTGTTGTCTGAACGGAAACCATATTTACCTCGACGCTTGCACGCGGGAGTTTGCTTCCCACTTGGCGATATTGTTCATAAAATCCTTCACGCACAATTTAACGCGGATATCATAATCGCTTTCCATGATGCGGTGAATGCGTTCCGGCTTGGAATAATATTCGCGCATGCACCAGGCACCTAAACGGCCTACGTCTTCGATCGATAAGAAATCCGTCGGGATGACCGGGTGTTGAAAATCCCAATCTTTCAAATTGATGGTTTCAGGATCGAACCATTTTTGTTGAATACCATAACGCCAATCTGGTGAATTAGGGACCGGGGTCAAATAATCTAATGCAAAAACGTCCGGATCAATCTCTTCAGCGATCTGTAAACGCATCTTAATTTTTTCTTCCGTATCTTCGCGCAAACCGATCAAAACCGTACCGACGGTACCGATATTCTGGGCACGCAGGAGTTGAATGGTCTTTTTGATTTGATCAATGGTCACACCTTTACCAGTTTTGACTAATTGGGAGTCACTTTCGACTTCCACACCGGTGAGCGCCATGAAAAGACCAGCCTTGCGCATCAACGGTAAAATATCCGTCTGAGAGATCCATTGATCGGCACGTCCTAAGCAAACCCAACCGATCTTATTACCACGCTTGATCTTCTCTTCGCAGAATTCGATCATGGCTTTGGTATCTGAATTAAAGGCATCATCCTGCATAACAACGGTCACAACGCCGTATTGTTTTTCCAAAATATCTAATTCATCAACAATGCGCTTACCTGAAAGCCCGCGCCATGAGGTGAAATCTTTAGCGGCAGAACGGCTGTCATACAACGCCCATTCATAACAAAAATGGCATTTGCCCGGGCAACCACGGGAGGTCATGAGCTCAGCAAATGGTTTCCAGTACGTATGCCCCACGTATTTGTCCATAGGGAACAAATCATAAGCCGGCATCGGCAATAAATTTAAATCCGGGATCAAACCACGGTGCGGCCCAACGATGATGGTGTTCTTATCACGGCGGGAAACTAAGCCTGGGATATCACGCATATCACGGGCTTTAGTATTTAAATTGACCAATAATTCTTCTAAGGTTACTTCACCCTCACCGATCAAAATATAATCGATGGTCGGGTTTAAACGCATTTGGCGTTCATAATCAGCGGAATACCATAAACCGGAAGCAATAGTTGTGATCGCCGGGAATCTCTCTTTAATCATACGCAGGGCTTCATTAAAGTACCAAATAACAGAAGCACCGGCGGTAGAAAATAGCTGATCGCCGACAAAAACCATGGTTGGATTTATTTTGCCAATTTCAACCAACATGGCGTTCCAATCCAAATCCATGGCTTTACAGTCTAAAGCAACAACATTAGCTAAACCTTTGGAACGGACATAAGCAGCAACTTGCGCATGCATTTGATTAGCAGCCTTGTGAAGCCCGTGAGAATCCCAACCCCTCAGCGGTGGTGTTAAAAAAAGAATTTTCTGTTCCATTGTATTCTCCTGTTTTTGATTATATCCACGTTACGTTTTTATATTGATATCTTGTGGCAATTAAAATGACATCCACCAACCACCACACCCCTAAACCACCCGCCGTACATAATTTCAATAAACCCAAACCGATATGACCCATCATAAAGCGATCAACACCCAAGGCGCCGAAACAAATCGACAATAATAATGTCACAATCCAATTCAATTCCTTGCCTGTATTGATCGTCACTTGCATCTGTTTACCGCCTGATTGTCTTCCAATATTTGACTGCTTGCGTCAGCACATAAATGCCGGCACCATGCACCTTGCTTAGTCAGAACCAGCTTGTCACCAGAGACTTTCCCCCTGGGGTTTGGTCGGTGGCGATATGCTTTAATTGTGTATATTCCAATAAACCGTCTTTACCGAGCTCCCTGCCAAAACCACTTTGCTTATAACCGCCAAAAGGCACTTCATTTAAGAAAGCACCATAGGTATTGATCCACACCGTGCCGCAACGCAAACGCCTGGCCACTGCATTGGCTTTAACCAAATCTTTAGTCCAAATTGACGCTGCTAATCCATATTTGCTGTCATTGGCAATATGAACCGCTTCATCCGTTGACGTAAAAGGGATGACACAAAGTACGGGGCCAAACACTTCTTCCTGGGCAATATGCATCATGTTACGCACATTAACAAAAATAGTCGGTTCAAGATAAGCCCCGCTGCCCGGCAACCCTTGGGGTATGGCACCGCCACAAGCGATCTTGGCTCCCTCTTGTTTACCTTTTTCAATGAACTTCAAGACACTATCACGATGCTGTGTGCTGACCAAAGGACCAAACTCCGTCTCAAAACTATCGGCCGGGCCTATCTTTAAAGCCTTGGTCCTGGCAATCAATTGATCGACAAATTCTTTATAGATTTTATCTTCCACCAAAAGCCGTGAGCCTGCGGTGCACATTTGACCCTGGTTCATAAAAATAGCAGCAAGTGTTCCACCCAAAGCCGCATCCATGTCGCAATCAGCAAAGACCATATTCGGTGACTTACCACCCAATTCCAACGTAATTTTTTTAATGCCTTTGGCTGCTTGGGCCATGACCGCTTCACCGGTTTTTGTACTGCCGGTAAAAGACACCATATCGACCTGAGGATTAGCAACCAATTCACGGCCTGCTTCAGGACGGGATGAACAAATCACATTCAAAACACCTTTAGGCAAACCGGCTTGTGCCGCTAACTTAGCCAAAGCCATGACCGACACAGCCCCCATGGGCGATGGTTTTAAAATAACGGTATTGCCTGCCAATAAAGCCGGGGCGATTTTCCAGGCCATCATGATCAATGGGTAATTCCAAGGGATAATCGCGGCCACCACCCCCACTGGTTCCCGTTCG
>CAZBJT010000275.1:0-2884 GCA_964492215.1 uncultured Planctomycetales bacterium
ATATCCGCTTTGGGCTAGATAAAGCAGCATGAGGGGGAAATTACCGAAATGCGCGGACACGACAACCACCCCCTTGCCGTCCTTGATGGCATTTTCCAAATGCTGACGGGAATCGCCGTCGAAACGGAAATTCTTCATCAGCAAATGCGTGCGTGTGGTAAAGGCACCCATTTCAATGGCACTTTTACCGGCATTATAAAAACAGTCTTTGCAGATCTTTGCTAATTCTTCCTGGGACTTTTCGTTGCCAAAGGCAGTCGTTAAACTTTCCATGGCCACTTTACGCATGCGGCGCAATATCAGGTAGGCCAGCGATATCAAAGGATTGGTCATGGCCTTGATCGCCCCATACGGAATAATGCGGAACAGGCCTATAAAAAAATAATAGGACCAGCGGGCCAAGGCCCTTTTGATTCTTTTGGAAGCTTCTGTCTTACTCATGGGAGATTCCGAGAATGCTGCCGACGACATCTAACAAATCTTTGGGATTGACCGGCTTAGTCAGGTGCGTCACCGCCCCTGCTTCAAGCTCTGCCTTGATATCATCCGGCGAATTCTTAGACGTCAAAAAAATGACGGGGGTGTGTTCCAGCACCTGATAGGCCTTGATCTTGGTGCATAATTCACGGCCCTTGATGCCGGGCATAATGACATCGAGGATGATCAAGTCAGGCCTTTCGTTCAATGCCAGTTGCAGGCCCTGCTCGCCGGTCTTGGCGGAGACCACCATGTACCCGGCCTTGGTTAAGATAGGCACAGTGACTAAATGGATGCCGGGATCATCGTCGACTAAAAGGATTTTCTTAGACATGTGTTTTTCTCTTTCTGGTGTAAGCTAATGCCCCTAGTATACCCAAGAAACATAGGAAAGTAAAAACATCTCCGCGTTTTGTGTAAAACGTAAGCTTACTGACCAGCGGCAGGGACGCAATAGCCGTGCCGGTGATAAAGGTCTTTTTACCCGCCTCATTATGCACGGTTTCAATGATGCGGCCATAAGGATCGATGAAAGCACTGACGCCGGTATTGGCCGAACGCACCATGGCCCGTTTATTTTCAACCGCCCCGAACACCGCGCCTTGCAAATGCAGGAAAGGCGCCTTGGTGTCTTCGAACCAGGCATCATTGGTGATGTTGACAAAAAACATAGCACCGGCTTTGGCTGAATTGCGGCGCATGTAATCCAATGTGTCTTCAAAACAGATCAATGTCCCAAATCTTTTTTGCGGGCAGCCGGCCGGCAAAATGGTGTATTGTTGACCGGAGGTAAAATCTTCCAAGGCCACAAAATGATTGATCCATCCCAAAATCGGCCTTAATGGCAAAAATTCACCGAAAGGCACCAAATGCATCTTGTCATAACGGCCCGCACTTTTCCCGTCGGCAGAAGCCAAAAGCGCTGAATTGTAATATTTATCTCCGTCATGCACAATCGCCCCATAAAGAATAACTGTTTCGGTCTCGGCTGCGGTGGCTTTGATGGCTTCATTTAAATCCGGCACTTCACTGATGACGCCAGGCAGGGACGTTTCCGGCCAGATGATGATCTCGGGTTTTTGCTTGATCAATGTATGGGACAAACGGATGGTTTTATCGACGATGGAGGGCTGCAGTTCCGGTTCCCATTTAATGCTTTGAGGGATATTGGGTTGCACGACCCCTACTTTCACCATCGGCCAGGCATGGGGCCTGGTCATGGTAAAAGTGCCATAACCCACCGCCGCCAATAAAAAAGCAATGACCATGGCCTGCGCCCAATAGATCTGCCGGCCATTATTGCGAAAGCTTTCAAACACCAGTAAATTCACCAGCATCACCAAGAAAGATACCCCATACATGCCGGTGATGTCCGCTATTTGGATCAATAAAATATTTTTATATTGGGAATGGCCCAGCGCAGCCCAGCCGAAACCGGTAAACAAATGGGCCCGGGTGAATTCCAGGGCTGTCCACGCGGCAGATAAAGTCAGAAGACGGGCGATCAACGGTAGGCGTTGAAAATAAACAAAGGCAGCACCGAAGATGGCGAAATATAAAGACAGGAAGGCGACCATCAAAAAGGCACCGGGGTAGGTCACATAAACAAGCCAGCCTAAGGTCCCGGCAAAGAAGATGAAACCGCAAAGATAAGCCCGCCGAAAAGCCACCCATGGCCTTTGCCCGTCGATGGTAAAGAATAACGGCACCAAAGCCACCCACGCCAAAGGCGCCCATTCGATTTGGGGATAGGCGATGATGAGCAAAAAAGCAGAAGCGATCGGCCAAAGCCAGGTTATTTTGCGCAACATTTTTTGTACTTTTTACCGCTGCCGCAGGGACAAAGGTCATTGCGGCCGACTTTAGGGCCTGAGGATGCTGGCATGACCTTAGGGGCTTGTGCATCCTCCCCTGTCTGCTGATAATCCGCCATTTGCGGGAAGGTTTGCGGCTGGCTTTGTGGCGCCGCCACAGGCATGCCCGATATTTCCTGATGAATGGTCTGTTGAGGGATATCGCTAAACACGGAACGCACCTGGGTCTCGGGTGTGACCGCATCCAATTTAAAGATCATCTCGGCGACCGTATGGTTGATCGACGCATACATGACCTTGAACATGGCAAAGCCTTCTTTTTTGTATTCCACCAACGGGTCGCGCTGGCCTAAAGCCCGCAAGCTGATCCCATCCTTGACCTGGTCCATGCTGTATAAATGCTCTTTCCATTTCGTGTCAATGACATGCAGCAGGATCATGCGTTCCATACGACGCATGATCTCGGGTGTCACTTGTGCTTCCTTGGTATCATAGGCCTGGGTCAGGACACGCTCAAGCTCATCCTTGATCTGCTGGGCATTAAAGGTGCTCCATTCAGCTTTAAGGGCATCGATATTGATCGTGAATTTGGC
>CAZBJT010000276.1:0-2877 GCA_964492215.1 uncultured Planctomycetales bacterium
CTCAGGCAGACTTTCCCAGGTTTTTCGGCCCATGATCACGGCATTACGCTTGGCCGGATGGACGTGATAGCAGGTCACTTCTTTAAAATGCTTTAAATCAGCCGGCAAACGCCAGGCTAAGCCGCCATTCTTGCCGATGCCGTATTGAGAGTCTATGGCGACAACAATACTAAATGAACGCATAGGTCTTTTTCTCTAAATTAAACCGCTATGGGAAATTTGATGAATGGGGCCGGCTGATAGCCGACTAATTTGAAATCTTCAAATTTATAATCCAGGACTTTTTTCTCAGGCAATTCCAACTGCGGCAATACCCCCGGGGTACGCTGCAATTGCAGCTTGACCCCTTCGATATGGTTCAGATAAAGATGCGCATCCCCCAGCGTATGGACAAAGATACCGGGAGTCAAATGGCATTCACGGGCGACCATGGTCATGAGCAAGGCATAACTGGCGATATTAAACGGCACTCCTAAGGCCACGTCCGCCGAGCGTTGGTATAACTGGCAATCCAAGCGGCCATTGACCACATAAAATTGGAAAAATGCATGGCATGGCGGCAAAGCCATTTTATCGATATCAGCCACATTCCAGGCATTGACAATGATACGGCGGGAATTGGGATTTGTCTTAATCAAATCAATGGCTTGCTGGATCTGGTCGACATGTTCTTTGCGGTAAGTACCTGCCTTTTCATCCTTGACAAATTTCTCCCAATGGCGCCATTGATACCCGTAAATCGGCCCTAAATCACCGTCGGGACGGGCCCAGGCATTCCAGATAGGTGTGTATTGGGTCAAACCATCATTGATATTGGTGGAGCCGCGTAAGAACCACAAGAGCTCATGGACCAAAGCGTCAAAAAGGACTTTCTTGGTAGTCAAAATAGGAAAGCCTTCACGCAAATCGTATTTGCTTTGATAGCCAAAAACAGAGATCGTACCGGTACCGGTACGATCTTGTTTTTCTTCACCATGCTCCAGGATATGCTGGAGTAGATCCAAATATTGCTTCATCTGTCTATGACCACATTTTAGCCTTGTATTCTTGCACCATGCGCTGGGTATTAAAAAAGGCGGCCCGGCGTATGCAATTGATCATTTTATCGATCCATGGGCTATTAAGATCAATTTGACCATTGCGGTTGGTGCGGTAATATAATTGAGCAACTTCCCTAAGCGTGGCATAAAGCGCTGCCGAATCCTCTTCTAAACGCAAGTCCCCTTCGCTGCCAACTTCCGGCCCTTGATGGCGATAACCAAAGATCCAGCCGATATCATCATGCTCAGCTTCCACCACCCAACCGTCGAGCGTGGATAATTGGGTTACCCCGTTGATAATAGCTTTCATGCCGCTGGTACCGGATGCTTCAAACGGCGGCAACGGATTATTAAGCCATACGTCGACGGAATTAGTCAGCAATTTACCAAAATAGGTATCATAATTCTCCAAGATCAAAACTTTAACATCTTTGTAATGACCGTTGAGTTTATCGATATGGTCCATGATGTTCTGGATATGTGACGCACCGATATTATCCATGGGATGCGACTTACCGGCGATGATGATCTGCAAAGGACCTACCTTATGGGCAATGTCCAATAACTCTTCAATGCGATGGAACAATAAAGACGGACGCTTGTACCTGGTGATGCGGCGGGCCCAGCAAACCGTGAGGGCGTTTTCATCCAATTTCCACGGCTTGATGACATTGTTGAGCAAATTACGCTTATTGATCTGATGGGCGTTGAACAAATCACGACGGAATGCTTCATCTTTGGCCAAGCGCACAATTTCTTCCAAACGGCTGGGGTCTTTGCGCCAATCACCGAAGGTGGAACTGTATTTATCAAGCAGCTTGGTGATGCTGTCTGAAATCCAGGTGTGCAAATGGACACCATTGGTGATGGAGTCGATCTTACCGGCAAATTCAGGGAATTGCAGGCGCATGATCTCGCCATGCTTTTGGGCCACGGCATTGACGTGTGGGCAATTATCCAAACAAATATGGGTCAGATTGATGTCTTTAGAATCTTCTTTTTCTTTGCCGAATTTCTTGGCTGCGGCGACATAGTCGTCATTAAAAATGGCGGAAATATCCTCGATGCTAAACCGATCATGCCCGGCGGCAACAGGCGTATGGCAGGTGTAGACAAATTTCTTTTTTTCCTGCTCCATCTTAGACTTATCGGCCAATTGCACATATTTTTCAACCAAAGCAAAAGCAGCATGGCCTTCATTCAAATGATAGCGGCTGATCTCGAGCTTGAGTTCAGTTAATGCCTTCATGCCGCCGATACCTAAAATAGAACGCTGAAAAATACGCCATGTGGCATTATCGCTGCGGTATAACTGATCGGTCAATTGACGGAAATATTCGCTGTTCTCGGGCAAATGGGAATCAAGCAGCACCAAGGGACAAACATTTTTCTTGTCGTAGCTGTATACGTAATATTTCCATAAACGCAAAACCAAATCACCTTGCTTGGTGGCAATGCGCACGCGGTTCTTAAGCGGAATCAAACCGGGATAAGAATACGGGTCCCAGGATAACTCTTCGGGTACCTGGCCATGCTTATACCAAAAATTCTGTTTAAAATAACCTTTGTTCCATAAGATACCTAAAGCAACGACGGGAAGACCCATGTCGGCAATGCTTTTGACAGAATCCCCTGCCAATACACCCAACCCCCCGCTGTAAATAGGGATATCGAGCATCTTATTGATATTGATCTTAAAGACATAGTCGGATATCCAATAATTGGAAAATACCTGATGCTTGAAGAACTGATTGCTCTCACTCATCGGTTTGGATAGCTGAAAAGAATTATAAATGCTGGGGGCCAGGCCGTATTCCATGGAAAAATACCCCGTGGA
>CAZBJT010000277.1:0-2856 GCA_964492215.1 uncultured Planctomycetales bacterium
AGCCCCATAGAAGCCGCAGATCCTACGTCGGGTTCCGTTAGGCCGAAGGCCCCTATTTTTTCCATGGCTACCATCGGCGGTAAGAATTTTTGCCGTTGCTCGTCGGACCCGCACATATCGATTGAATTCATCGCCAGCCCGCTATGAACGCCCCAAAAAGTACAGATGGACGTATCGGTTCGAGCGATCTCTTCACCAATCATTCCTTCCAATAAATAAGATCGCCCCAGGCCACCTAATGATTTATCAAATGTTAAACCAGCGAGATTTAATTTTTTAAGGCCATTAATAATTTGAAATGGAAATTCTGCTTTTAGCCAATATTCATTGGCTATTGGCTGCACCTCGGTAAGCATGAATTCGCGGACGCTGGCAAGAAGTTTTCGGTCATCTTCCGGTAATAACGCTTGAATGTCGTAAAAATCGGCATTGATCGGAGGAAATTTCAGGTTTTTGCGTCTCTTGATTTTACGTGCCTGGTCCAAGAGTAAAATAAGATCATCCGCTTCCGTCTCTTGCAGAAAAGAAAGGAGATGAGGGAGGCTTGCGAATTTGACCGATAAGTTATTCCAGAAATTTTCCAATTGAGCTCCTTGGTGATGAGGACGTGTTGATAGATCTTCTTTTATGTTAGTGTAAATTGTGTTATCGTCAGGTGCAAGTGTTTACTTGATCTTTATGCGGTCTTTAAAGAATTTAGATAAAATTATTATCGTAGAAAAATCCGGGATATTTTAATGGACCGTAAAAAAATATTTCTTGAGGGACCCATTGGCATAGCGCTGATCCAGCTTGCCATTCCCATTATATTGGGGAACATTCTCCAGACGGGATACCAGTTGACCGATGCGTTTTGGGTCGGACGATTGGGTGCCGCAGCGGTTGCCGCTGTGTCGGTCAGTTTTCCGGTCACGTTTTTGGTGATTGCCTTGGGGTCTGGTCTTGCCATGGCAGGTGCCGTCTTGTCTGCCCAATATATGGGTGCCGGACGCCAGGACATGGTCAATCACGTCGCTGCCCAGACCATGATGATGGTGGCCCTCACGTCCATTGTCCTTGGATCGATGGGATATTTGCTTTCACCTTATTTGCTTAAGTTGCTTGGTGTGGCGCCTGATGTTTATGACGGCGCATTGGGTTTTATGCGCATATCGTTCATCGGCATTATTTTTGTGTTTATCTATGCCATGTTCCAGGCGTTGATGCGTGGGATCGGCCAGACGAAAATACCGCTGTTTATTATGTTGGGAATGGTGGTCTTGAATTTTTGCCTAGACCCTCTTTTTATTTTTGGGTATGGACCAATACCGCCGCAAGGTGTGAAGGGGGCGGCGTTTGCCACGCTGATTTCACAAGCACTAGCCGCATTGCTTGGTATTATTGTTTTTTTGCGTGGCCGGCATGGCATACAGTTATCATTTCAGAGTTTTAGGCCTGACCTGGACTACATCAAGCGGGCTTTCTTTTTAGGTTTTCCTGGATCGGTTGAATTATCGACCCGCGGATTTGGCCTCATGGTCATGTCATTCTTGGTCGCAAGTTTTGGGACATTAACGATTGCCGCATATGGTGTCGGATCGACCATTTTGCAGGTCGTCACTATTCCGGCCATGGGTCTGTCCATGGCTATTTCTACCCTCGTTGGCCAAAACATAGGTGCAGGCAACGTCAAGCGTGCGGCGCGGGTGACGGTATTGGGTTCTGTTTGCGGCTTTGTCCTTTTGACTGTAGTCGGGATCATTGCCTATATTTTCGCGCCGGTCTTGGTTACATTCTTTGTACCGAGGGAATCGGATGTCATCACCCAAGGTGCACAATTTATTCGCATCATGTGCCTGGCCTGGGGAGGTATCGGCGTGCAGCTGTGCATCGTCTCCGCTTTCCGTGCGTCCGGGAATATGCTGATTGCCATGGTGATTGCACTCGTTTCCCAATGGATGATCCAATTTCCAATGGCCTATGTTCTTTCCAAGCATACAGCACTGCAATCTGCAGGCTTATGGTGGTCGTTTCCAGTCACTAACGTCATTGTTTCCATTGTGTCCATCTGTTGGTTTGCGCGGGGTGATTGGAAAAAAACGCGGCTGACGGAAGAGGACAAACAGGTAGCTAAAGTCGCCGAAGAGACGGAAGATGGCATTCGTTAAGTAAATAGGTTCTAATACTGTCCCGCCAGCGACCCTCATTTTTATAACCTTTATGAGGGTTTCTTCCTTTCAGTTTATCCTATACAATTACCTATACAATACCTATACGATATGCTATGCTTACCCTATGTTTAAGCCGAACTTTCGTATAACTTCCCATTTGGTCACATTATTTGAAGGCATTGCTTCTGCAACGGCCATTATCAATGGAGCGCGTCTTCAGGAGGTTTTAAAGGTTCCTCTTGAGAAAGATGCTTTTGCGCGGAGCGTTCATTCTTCGACATGGATCGAGGGAAATTTGCTCTCACTGGCACAGGTAAGAGCGATGGCGGAAGGTCAAGATGTTCTTGTCGAACAAAATCAGAAGTTTGAGGTGTCCAATTGTCTTGCGGCTATGCGTTGGGCGCTTAAGAATAAACGTAAGCCCGTTACTGAGAATGACCTCTTGGCGGTACATGCACGGATGATCAAAGGACTGCTTCCCACGCCAAGATCAGGAAGATATCGAAGAGTCCAGAATTATGTCGTTGATGCGCGAAATAAAGTGATATTTACGCCTCCGGCACCCGCTAAAGTGGCGAGGCGGATGAAAGATCTCTTTATATGGCTAAAGGATAAAAATCTCCACCCCATCATTCGCAGCGCGATATTTCATCATGAATTTCTAACAATTCATCCTTTCGTTGATGGTAATGGGAGAGTCGCCAGG
>CAZBJT010000278.1:0-2836 GCA_964492215.1 uncultured Planctomycetales bacterium
AGCCGGGTTCTGGTGCTTACAACTATATTGTCGGCGGTATTTATAAGGTCGATATTAATCGTTTCTCCCTCACAGCTAATGTATCCCGTGTATTTACTGTTAAAGGGGCCCAGGGTTTTGAATACGGGGATTTATTGACTGCGTCGCTTTACGCGGATTACCTCATCAACCCGAATTCAAAATATCTAAAGACTCGCCTTGGTTTAGATTCAGTCTTTCAGGATGAATGGAAAGAAAAGACAAATGGTATCAAGAATCCTGACAGCGGCGGACAAACCACGTTAATGGGGCCGGCAGTCAGATTAGATGTGGATAAGAATTTAAGCGTAACAGGGGCTTTTTTATATCCTGTTTCTCAAAACCTCAATGGTTTTACCCAAAACCAGGCTTTTGAGTGGACCATGGGGACGGAAATAAGATTTTGATTTAAGTAAGAAGGAAATCTGCTACTATTGCTGATAGTGTAAAAAGCATAAGGAAAACAATCATGGATTTGCTTCTGTTGTCCCGCATTCAATTTGCCTTAACGATCATGTTCCATTACATTTATCCGCCCTTAAGCATCGGTTTGGGCGTGATCATTGTGATCATGGAAACCATGTACATGCTTACCAAAAACAAGATGTATCATGACATGACCAAGTTTTGGGTGAAAATATTTGGGCTCACCTTTGCCATCGGTGTTGCCACCGGCATTGTCATGGAGTTTGAGTTCGGCACCAATTGGGCTACGTATTCGCGTTATGTGGGGGACGTCTTTGGCAGCGCTCTGGCTGCCGAAGGGGTCTTTGCTTTCTTCCTGGAGTCTGGTTTCCTGGCGATTTTATTATTCGGCTGGGACAGGGTGAGCCCTTTCATGCATTGGCTGTCAGCCCTTTTAGTGTGTTTTGGCGCGCATTTTTCAGCCGTGTGGATTGTGGTGGCCGGCAGCTGGATGCAGACACCGACGGGTTATCATATTGTGGGTGAAGGTATCAATGCCCGGGCTGAGATTACGGATTTCTGGGCTATGGTATTTAACCCTTCCTCGGTCGAGCGTTTAAGCCATGTGATCATGGGGTGCTGGCAGGCCGGTGCTTTTATGGTATTAAGTATCAGTGCGTATTACTTATTAAAGAAGCGTCACATTGAAGTGGCTAAAATGTCCATGAAGGTGGGGCTAGCTATGGCGTTGATCGCCTCTTTGGGGCAATTGATCACCGGCCGCATCGCTGCTGAAACAGTGGCGCGGTATCAGCCCACTAAGCTGGCGGCCATGGAAGGGCATTTTGCCGCCGATGCACCGGCGGACATGTATTTATTCGGTTATGTCGATGAGAAAAATCAGCGGGTCAACTACAGTGTGCGTATTAAGGGTTTTTTAAGTTATTTGGTGCATGGGGATTCCCATCAACCGGTGGCGGGGATCAATGCTTTTAAGAAAGAAAATCTGCCGCCCATCAATATTGTTTTTCAGGCGTATCATGTGATGATCACCGTGGGTTTGTTCTTGTTGGCCTTGGTGCTGGTGGGGTTGATTTGGTTATGGCGGGGCAAATTATTTGAAACGCCCTGGTTATTGAGTATTTTTGTTTTTTCAGTGCTGGGGCCGCAAATCGCCAATCAAGCCGGGTGGATGACCGCCGAGGTAGGGCGTCAGCCATGGATCGTCTATGGCTTATTACGCACGAGTGAAGGCTTGTCAAAGGCTGTCAAAGCCAATGTGGTTTTGACCTCATTGATTATGTTCACTTTGATTTATATGCTTTTATTTGTGCTGTTTATTTTTTTGCTGGATCGTAAGATCAAGCATGGACCCGACGGGCATGCGGAAGAGCACCGGGCTTAATTTAAGGAACATATGGACCTTCATTTGATCGGGTTTATTTTAGTGGGGCTGCTGTTGGCCGGTTATGCCATCCTCGATGGTTTTGATTTGGGGGTGGGGGCCTTGCATCTTTTTGCCAAAGGTGATGATGAGCGGCGCTTGATGATCAATTCAATTGGGCCTGTCTGGGACGGCAATGAGGTGTGGTTGGTCACCAGCGGCGGCGCATTATTCGCGGCCTTTCCCGATGTGTATGCCACTTTAGCATCAGGCTTTTATCTGGCTGTTTTTCTTTTGCTTTTTGGGCTGATCTTCCGGGCGGTTGCCATCGAGTTTCGCTCCAAGCAGGAGTGGCTGTGGTGGCGTCACTCATGGGACGTGGCATTCTCCCTAGCGAGCATTTTGTGCGCCTTTTTGTTCGGCATTATTATCGGTAATTTGATTTGGGGTATACCACTGGGGGCAGACAAAGAATTTCAAGGCACATTTTTAAGCCTTCTTAATCCCTATGCCTTATTGTGCGGCATCACCGTGGTTGCCATGTGCATGATGCATGGTGCTATTTATGTCGTCATGAAAACCGAAGGGGAGTTTCACGTCAAGGTGCGTAAGTGGGTTCGCAATTGCATTATCTTCTTTATTATTTGTTACATGATCTTGACCATGGCCACCATGCTGTATGCCCCTAAAATGGTGGAGCATTTAAAAATCCATCCTATTTTATTCTTGATCCCGGTGGTTAAATTACTCGCCATTGCCAATATCCCGCGCTGCATTTACAAGGGATGGGATTTCCTGGCCTTTTTATCATCGTCGCTGGCCATCGTACTTTTTATGTTCTTATTCGGTTTCGGCATATTCCCCAATATGATCTATTCCAACCCCAACCCCGAATATAGCCTGACCCTCTATAATGCCTCATCATCCCCCAAGACGCTCGGAATCATGCTCAACATCGCCTTAATCGGCATGCCCATCGTCCTAGCCTACACCATCAGCATCTACTGGGTATTCCGCGGCAAAGTAAAA
>CAZBJT010000279.1:0-2835 GCA_964492215.1 uncultured Planctomycetales bacterium
CTATTGCGGTGGCTATGGTGCATCGGGTCTATAAAGCAGTTAAAATTCCTATCATCGGTATGGGCGGCATTGCCTGCGCCGACGATGCCTTGGAATTTATCATTGCCGGAGCCACCATGGTGGCGGTGGGTACGATGAATTTTGTTAACCCGCGTGCACCGGTGGATGTGCTCGAAGGCATTGAAGCGTACATGCGTGCCAATAAAATTGCAGACATTAAAGAATTGATCGGGAGTGTTCAGTCATGAGTAAGGCCCAGTTGATTGTTGCGTTGGATGTGGAAACATTTGAAGAAGCGCGGGTATTGATCGACCAGTTGGATGACAGCGTCGATATATTTAAAGTTGGCTTCCAGTTATTTACGGCCTATGGCCCCTTCATCACCCGTTATTTACAAAACAAGGGCAAAAAAGTTTTCCTCGATTTAAAATTTCACGATATTCCCAATACAGTCGCTTCGGGTATTAAAAGTGCGGTGGGTTTAAGTGTGGCCCCAAGCAAAGACCCAGGATTTGCACCTTTGTTTATGCTGACCGTCCATACCGTCGGTGGCAAGGAAATGCTGGAGGCTGCCGCCAAAGCGGCGTGCGAGAAAGCCCAAGCCTTGGGCGTGCAACGGCCCTTGATCATCGGTGTCACGGTGTTGACGAGTGCCACCAAGGAAGCTAATATGGAAGCCTTGGTTCTCGAACGGGCCCATTTGGCCAAAGCAGCCGGTTTAGACGGGGTAGTGGCCTCCGTTGAGGAAGCCGCAGCCATACGCCAAGCCTTGGGCAAAGATTTCTTAATTGTCACGCCCGGCATACGCCCTGCCGATGCATCACTTAACGATCAAAAGCGCGTGGCAACCCCTAAGGTTGCGGTCGATGCCGGCAGTAACTTCCTGGTGGTGGGTCGCCCCATTGTGCAAGACTCCGCCCCGCGTGAGGCGGCATTAAAGATATTGAAAGAAATGACAGTTAACCGGTAATGAAAGGGCACACATGAATCTTTTCGTCAAGAAACCCATTGAACAGATCATGGCCGCATCCGAATCAGGCGAGTTTGCACTTAAACGCAGCTTAGGCCCGTGGAGCTTGGTTTCTTTAGGTATCGGTGCCATTATCGGTGCCGGTTTATTTTCGCTCACCGGTATTGCGGCGGCAGAGAATGCCGGGCCCGCGGTGGTGCTTTCATTCATGGTGGCCGCGGTTGGTTGTGCGTTTGCCGGCATGTGCTATAGCGAATTGGCTTCCATGATCCCGGTAGCAGGCAGCGCGTATACGTATGCGTATGCCACCATGGGCGAATTCATGGCGTGGATCATCGGCTGGGATTTGGTGTTGGAATATGCGGTGGCGTCCGCGGTGGTGGCAGTGAGCTGGTCGAGGTATGTGGGTTCTTTCCTACATGATTTTGGCATCAGTTTACCGGCGCGTTTTTCGGCCTGTCCTTTTGACACCATTACTTTAGCTGACGGTACTCAAGGGCATGGGATTGTGAACATTCCCGCCATGATCATTATCGTGTTGGTTTCTTTATTATTGATGATCGGTATTAAAGAATCGGCGTGGGTCAATTCCATCATCGTCGTCATTAAACTCGCGGTGGTGCTGACCTTTATTGCCGTAGGTTTTCATTATATAAAGCCGTCCAACTATGTCCCTTTTATTCCGCCTAATACCGGCACCTTTGGTGAGTTTGGCATCAGCGGCATTATGCGCGCGGCTGGTGTTATTTTCTTTGCCTATATTGGTTTTGATACCGTGTCTACCGCTGCCCAGGAATCCACTAATCCCCGCAAAGATGTACCTATCGGTATCATTGGCTCTTTGATCATTTGCACGATCCTTTATTTGGCCTTTTCTTCCGTATTGACCGGCATGGTCAATTATAAAGACATGCGTGGGGATGCGGCACCGGTTGCAACGGCCATTAACTTGACCCCATACCCGTGGCTGCAAATGTTGATCAAGCTTGGGATCATCTGTGGGTTTACCTCAGTTATTTTGGTCATGCTTTTAGGTCAATCGCGAGTTTTCTTTGCCATGTCCCGCGACGGGCTTTTGCCTAAGATGTTTAGCGACATTCACCCCACCTGGCGCACGCCGTGGAAATCGAATATCCTGTTCATGTTTTTCGTCAGCTTCTTCGCCGGGTTTTTCCCCATTTCCAAATTGGGGCATATGACATCGATCGGGACGCTGTTGGCTTTCATCATTGTTTGCGCCGGCGTCATGGTGATGCGTTACACCCAGCCATTATTGCCCAGGGCGTACCGCGTGCCGTTTTTTCCTTTATTCCCATTCCTTGGGATACTGGTTTGCCTGGCCATGATGACATCACTTGACGGCGAGACCTGGTGGCGCCTATGGATATGGCTGGCCATTGGTTTAATTATTTATTTTACTTATAGCCGGTTCAATAGTAAGTTAAACAAAGCGTCGTGAGACGTTTTTGAATAATATTTCTTTTTTTAGATGAACCCTAGTAGTATTATAAATTATCAATACTACCGGGGTTCATTTTTTATGAAGCAAGACTCTCGACTTAAAGCCGTTTGGTTGCGAAAACGCGGGTTCTCGCTAAACGAGATTGCAGAACGTTTGGGATGTGCTAAAAGTTCTGTGAGTGGCTGGACGCGAGGCATTATTTTAAATAAAAAACAGATCGATAGACTGAGGGATAAACAAGATAAGGGTCGTCGGAAAGCAGCCAATCATCCCAATAGTCCAAAAAATAAGTGGGCAAACATACGGCAGTGGATAATAAGTCAGTCGAAATCAGAGGTGCCTGAAAAATATACCGATTTAGATATGATTATTGTGTGCAGCGCCTTGTATTGGGCGGAGGGGT
>CAZBJT010000280.1:0-2831 GCA_964492215.1 uncultured Planctomycetales bacterium
TTATTTGACCACCGAATCCACGAAAGACCCTTGCCGGCTCTCCACGAGTTTTACCTCTAGTTAGAGCAAAATCGATTCTGAGCGAAAAGACGACCTTTGGGAATCCCCGGTACGAGGGGACATTAAATGTGTTTATGGCCCTTAGCAAATAATTAAATTATCCTAGGTGTCTGGAATTATCTTTAATTATTTGCGGACGGCTTTTAGGATTTTGTCGATGGGGGAGATTTTGTTTAGGGTGTAGAAGTGTAGGCCGGGGGCGCCTTTGTCTAGGAGTTCTTGGGATTGTTTGATGCAAAAGTCGATGCCGGCCTGCAGGGTAGCGGCTGGGTCATTGGCCAGTGGTTTGAATATCTCATGCACCTTTAAGGGAATCGTGGCCCCGCACATCCCGCAGAAACGCACTAAGGCATTATAGTCGGTGATCGGTAATATTCCCGGGATGATGCGCTTAGTCACTCCTAATTCCCGCAGCTTGGCCACATAGCCGAAATAATGCTGATTATCGAAGAATAATTGGGTGATGACATAATCGGCACCGGCATCTATCTTGCCCCGTAAGATACGTGCATCGAAATCACGGTCTGGGTTTAAAACATGCCCCTCGGGAAAACCCGCCACCCCAATGCCGAAATAAGTACCGAAATGCTTGCGCATAAACGCCACTAAATCCGAGGAGTATTTGAAATTATCCGGCCCCGGTGCCCAGTTAGGATTGTCTTTGGGTGCATCACCGCGCAAGGCTAAGACATTAGCGATCGAGCGGTGCTTCATTTCATTAAGGATGTCTTTGATTTCGTTTTTGGTGTGCAACACGCAGGTCAAATGCGCCACGGCAGGGATGCCGTGATGTTTTTGGATATGCTCGACGATATCCAGTGTCTTTTCCCGGCTACCGCCGCCGGCGCCATAAGTGCAGGAAAAGAAATCGGGCCGAAGGTCTGCCAATTGATGGATGATCCCCAAAAGCTTGAGATAACCTTCCTCAGTCTTCGGTGGGAAAAGCTCAAAAGAATAAGTTTTTTCTTTTTGTGTCAGGGTTTTCTGTAAATCGCACATAAAATTTATTATAGCATACCAAATAGTTTTGGCTATACTAGGGTAGATTAAAATTGAGTCCACCTTTATGGAGATAGCATGATTAGAGCTTTGGTTTTGGCCTGTCTTTTATTGCCGTTGGCTGCCTGTCAGCATTTACCAACCCCGCCTGAGCATAGTGCCCCCGTTTACAATGATGTCTTCATGGTGGCGGGCCAAAGCAATGCGGTTTCCAATATTGAGCATTATGCCGGGCCCCACAGCGGTGTTTTGCAATGGTCTACCAGCGGCAAGGTGTTTATCAACAATATGCCGGATAATTATTACGAAATTTATTCCCCGACCCCTGATTTTCCGACGTCGAATTCCATTGCGTGGCTGTATTGCGCGGAAGCGGTAGCCAAGGAGAGCGGGCGCGACGTGACTTTTGTGAACATGGCCTGGGGCGGCAGTTCATCACGCGACTGGACCACCGCACCGCATTTAGAACGCTTCCTGCAAGCCGTGCATGATTTTAAACCTAAGGTCATTTTATGGCATCAAGGCGAGCACGACGAAAAATATGGCATCCCTGAAGAAGAAAGTTATGCAAACATCAAGCGCTTGGTGATCTTAAGCCGGACCATCATCCCGGGATTGCCGTGGATCGTGGCCCTTAATTCCCAAAGCCTGCCGTCGGCCAATGCGCCCATACGCCGGGCCCAAAAACGCCTTATCAATGAAGGCCTTGTGTTGGAGGGGCCGGACACAGATACATTAAGGGAAGACCGCAGCAATATGGATGAGGATAATTTGCATTTTGTAGGCAAGGCCTTTGAGAAACACGGCCTCATGTGGTATGAGGCGTTAAAGAAGTACGGTTTTATTTAAGCGAAGACTAGAATCTGGATTCAATAACAAAAGGAGCCGGTTTTGTTTAATAAAATCAAAGGGGCTATCTTTAGAACATTGGATAAATTTTTTCCCCGGCCGGTGACTGATTGGTATGTCATGCATGTCATGAACATGCCGCTTCAGCTAGGGGGCGGAGCAAAGGCATTGTTTACGGATTATCATGAATTAAAGAAACAATGCACTGATTTCGACGATCAAAAAGGCATAGAGCGTTATTTAAAATCACGCCGGGACGCGGCTGAGGCACATTTAAGCGCAGTGGGCCCGCGCGACCAAATTTTTTTAAGCGCTTTGGCCATACCTCTGGGGCAAATGGAGGCCTTAAACATTGTTGATTTTGGCGGCAGCTCCGGCGAGAAGTATTATCTTCTAAAGAAAACAGCCGGTCTTAATAAGATCGGATCGTACTATATCGTCGAGCAGCAAAAAATTGTGGATGCCTTCAAAAATGAAGCGCTAGTAGAGCCTAAGCTTAAATATATTTCTGCTGTCACACAGGTCCCGGGCCACGAAAAGATCCATTATCTGTATATTTCCGGCGCCCTGCAGTATATGGAAAATCCCGTTGAATTTTTAAAGAACATGGTACGGTCATTGAAACCGGTCTATGTTCTTATTAATAGAACGCCTTTCTGGAACAAGCCGGACAGGTTAATCAAACAGTTGGATTATAAAATACCCGGTTCAAATTACCGGTCCTCGTATACCGCCTGGATCATTGATCAAGGGCAAACAGAAAAGGCCATGGGGGATTTGGGGTATGATGTCATTCCATTTGCCTTTAATATGGATGCGCCTTACATCATGGGACACGGCCTCTTACCCTACAAAAGCCTGTTTTTTAAACTTCGCGCAGGGTTATAAGTTATTGACTTCCATATCGTTTCTTATATAATGTT
>CAZBJT010000281.1:0-2823 GCA_964492215.1 uncultured Planctomycetales bacterium
TTGCGATGCCACGGGAGAGACGGTCGGTAATATTTATTTGCTGGGGCATTTGAAAGAAAAAGAAAAGGGAGATGTTACAGGTTTTCCCGGCTATTATTTCATCGCGTATTTATTAAAAGTGCCTTTGGCCGCTCAATTGATCATCCTATTGTCTTTTTTCTATTTCTGGCGTTACCGTCGGGAAAATTTCTTTAGCGATGAGATATTCATCGTATTGCCGCTTATTTTCTTCGGGATTTATTTCAATTTCTTTGTCAATATGCAGATCGGGATACGCTCAATCTTGTTCTTTTTCCCCTTATTGTATGTATTTACCGGTAATCTCTTCATGCATTGGCCGCAATTCAAACCATGGCTCAAGGGCAGCCTTGTGGTTTTATTGGTTTATCTGGCCGTGTCCGTATTTTCCTATGCCCCGCATTTTATTTCCTACTTTAATGAAATCGTCTGGGACCGTAAGCAAGCCTATCAATACCTGGCGGATTCCAATATTCAATTTAACGGTGACGATTGGTACGTGGAGCAATACATGAAAAAGCACCCCGGCGTGATGGTCAATCCCGACGCGCCTACTGTAGGGACCATGCTTGTAACAGTCAATGAATTAGTAGGGGTGAGGCACCCCCGTAAATTCGAATGGGTGCGGGACAATCTAAAACCCGTAGACCAAATAGCCTATATGTTCTTAGTCTACGAAGTAACCCCCCAAGACCTCATAAGATTACATTTGAAATATAAGGATTGAAAACAATTGGTAGCGTCTACCAATTTTTTTTAATTTGACATATTTCCACCTTTCCTGTATAATCGCGCTTTAAAAATACTGTAAGTCTCTCTCACGGCATTTTTTTAAATCCCTATCTTATTGCAAATACGGAGGTTATAGATGGCTGATTGGATTGGTACAGGGCGTCGTGCACGCAGGTGTTATGGTTTTGACGAAGTGGCCTTAGTCCCTGGATCAGTGACTGTCAACCCTAATGAGGTGGACACCACCTGGACCATCGGTAAACATAAATTTTCCGTTCCGATTTTGGCTGCGTCCATGGACGGTGTGGTGGACGTTGATTTTGCCATTGCCATGGGTAAATTAGGCGGTATTGCGGTCTTAAATTTGGACGGTATTCAAACCCGTTATGATGACCCCAGCACCATTTTAGACCAAATCGCCAAAGCCAGTCCTGAGCAGGCAACCAATTTAGTGCAAAGCCTCTATGACGCCAAGAAATTTCCTATTAAAGAGAAGTTGATCGCCAAGCGTGTGGCCGAAATCAAAAAAGCCAAGGTACCGGCCGTAGTTAGCTGTATCCCGCAAAATGCAACGGCCTTCGCCAAGATCGCTGCCGATGCCGGGGCTGATATTTTCATCGTGCAATCAACAGTTGCGACTGTTCGTCATATTTCCAGTGAATACAAGATTTTCGACGTCGAGAAATTTTGCAAGAACGCCAAGATCCCCATCATCATGGGCAATGTGGTCACCTATGACATGGCGGTCGAGCTCATGGATGTAGGTGTGGATGGTATTTTAGTCGGTATCGGCCCGGGTGCAGCGTGTACTTCACGCGGTGTCTTAGGGATAGGTGTGCCGCAAATTACCGCGACAGTTGATTGTGCCGCAGCACGTGATTATTATTTCAAGCGCAAAGGTAAATATGTCCCCATCATCACCGACGGCGGTATGCGCATCGGCGGGGAAATTTGCAAGGCTTTTGCGGCCGGTTCTGATGCGGTCATGGTCGGTTCCGCCTTTGCTAAAGCTGAAGAAGCTCCTGGCCGCGGTTATCATTGGGGCATGGCCACATCCCACGCTAATTTACCGCGCGGCACGCGTATCCGCGTTGGTACAAGCGGTACATTAAAAGAAATTTTGATGGGACCGGCCAAGGTTGATGACGGTTCCCAGAATTTAGTCGGTGCGTTAAAGACCTCAATGGGTTCTTTAGGCGCCCGTGATATCAAAGAAATGCATGATGTGGAAATTATCCTAGCGCCTTCGATACAAACCGAAGGCAAAGTGTTTCAGATCGGCCAGCGGGTCGGGATGGGCAAGTAAAGTAAATCAAAGAGGTGTTTACCATGGCTAAAAAAGCCGTTAAGAAGGCCGTCAAGAAAACTCAACAACCGACCACTCAGAGGGTAAGCAGATTCGCCAAGCCGGCCAAACGTAAAGCCGTACACGGCATGATGAAACCCATCAAGCTGCGTTCCTCAGCTAAAATCATACCCATGGAGATCAAGAAGCAGCGTAATCGCGATGTGATCTTGATCCTTGATTGCGGCTCACAATACACCCAGTTGATCGCCCGTCGTGTCCGCGAAAGCAAAGTGTTTAGCCAGATCGTTCCTTATACAATTTCTGCCGAAGAGATCAAATTGCTTCACCCTAAGGGCATTATCCTTTCAGGTGGTCCGCAAAGCGTTTATGACAAGAATGCGCCTTTGCCTTCCCCGGATATCTTTAAATTAGGTTTTCCGATACTTGGTATCTGCTACGGCATGCAAGTTGTCACCCATATGTTGGGGGGCAAGGTAGCCAAGGCCAAAGACCGTGAGTACGGCAAGGCCGAGTTGTTCATCGACAGTAATAAAGATTTATTCACCAATTTATCGACGAATTTGACCTGCTGGATGAGTCATGGTGATGAAATTGCGACATTGCCTCCGGGTTTTGTCCGTATCGCGCACACATTAAATGCCGCCAATGCTGCCATTGCTAATCGCAATAAGAAGATATTTGGCGTGCAATTCCATCCGGAAGTCGTGCACACCCAACGCGGTTTGCAGATCATACAGAATTTTGCTTACACCGTCTGCGGCTGT
>CAZBJT010000282.1:0-2818 GCA_964492215.1 uncultured Planctomycetales bacterium
GTGAGAAACAATCTTGACAGTATACCGGCCTGTCTCCGTTTGGCTTAAAGGGAATGGAACATTCTTTATTGCAATCGGCACAAATAGCTTTGTACATGACCCTTCCCTTGTGTGGATCATGGGGTTTTCCGGGCAAAGGAGTATTGTTGACAGCTGGTTTGGGTGCAGGCTGCGATGCGGGTAAGGATCGGCTCATTAAACTGTCCACTTTTTTGTCGAGTGCAACAAGTTGCGCTTGTATTTGATTAATCAAAGATACGATGTCTGGTTGCTTCATACGTTCTCCTAATGGCATTAAGATTATTTCTTCCTATAGATAACAACTCGTGGCTGTTGAGGTGCATAGGCTTTTTGTACCTCAATTTGACTGCGTAATACGGTAAATTTTACAGAGGCCCTTTCATCGCCTTTCTCTAAATCAAAAAGCACGATACGGTCTTCTGTTCGTATACCAACCACCTTATATACCTGGCCATCATCCTTCAAAATAACTTTGTCGCCGACAGCGTATTCCGCCATATTATTACTTTAGAAAAAACTCAATGTGTCCCGGTTTTTAGTTCTTCATTCAGGGCGATGCGTTCATCGAAGACGAAGCACTCTCCTTCAAAATAGCCGCGGCCTACCCTTTTGAAGTAATTTAGAATACCTCCATCCAGCTGGTAGACCTCTTGGAAGCCTTTTTTTAGCATCAGCGGGGCGGCTTTTTCGCAGCGGATGCCGCCGGTGCAAAAGGTAACGATGGGTGTGTTTTGCCATTCTTGCGGGGCTTTTTGAAGATCTGCTTCAAAGTCGGCAAAATGTTTGGTGCCTAAATGAAGTGCATCCTTGAAACGGCCCACTTGATATTCATAATCATTGCGCGTGTCTAAGACCACCATCTTTTTATTGTTTTTGAGCCATTGATGGAATTCTTCGGGGGAAATATAGGGAGCGGATTCCTCCACCGGGTTAATGGGCGTGTCCCCCGGTTTGGCAACGATAAAGGGCTTGATCTTGACCAAGGTGCGTTTAAAGGACATGTCTTCGCTGTAGCTTATCTTTAATGCAGGATCTGTGATCTTAATGGTTTCCAGAAGAAACGGTAGGAAGGCATCCATTTGCGCTGTGATGCCGCATAGGGAGCAATTGATGCCTTCTTGGGCCAACAGGATGGTACCTTTGATGTTAAGGTCACGCATGCGGTTGAGCAAGATTTCACGGGCAGTATCGAGCTCGAAAGTTGGTTTGAAGAAAGCATAAAAGGCGATGTTTTTATAAACGGACATGGGCTTTGGAACTATTTAATATCGGGTTCGACGAGTTTGGCTAAGGTTATGCGAAGCACGCGGTGAAGCCGGATGGTATTTGTAGGCATGATCATTCCTTTCTTAATATATTTCTGTGTATCTGTACTTATCTTTGATTTCCTCGGAGAGATAAGTGTCTTTTGAATGTGCGCGCATCAAACGGGCATGAATAATTTTAGGAACGCCTTGGTAGATATGTTTTTCTGTTGATATAAAATTGACATGTAATCGCTTACTTGCCGGTTCATATCCAATGGCTTCGATTGTTTCTGAACTTACATTAATCATTTCAAGCATTTGCATCCTTCATTTTTTAGTAAATAAAGGTCGATACACGTGCCAATATTGACTCATAGCCAGAATTTGAGCTAAAACCATCACGCCAGGAAGAACCAAATTCCCTGACCCTGGTGTTAAGAAGGCATGGAATAAGAATATATTTAACGTCACCGGTGCGATGATCACAAGCCCTAATGGCGCTGCCCTGCCTGTTAAGAGCAGTAATCCGCAAGCCACCTCTGTCATTTTTAGCATTGGAAAGAAGTATGGGGTTGCCATGATACCCTTCATGAAGGTTTCAGCGGCTTCCGGCATTGGATTTTGCGGCATTTTCATCAAGCCAAACACAATAGCAAGTCCCATGGATCCGAATACGAAATAAATCAAACCTAAGACAATCCTCGCTCCAAGCTGGATTTTTGACATACAGGCTCCTTTGGTACCATTATGCCGTTGATATTATTCTTCTAACAGCGTGGCCTTCATGGTGATCTTGGCATTCAACAGCCGGGAAATGGGGCAGCCAGTTTTGGCGTCATTGGCTATTTTCTCAAAAGCAGCCTGATCCGTACCGGGAACTTCCGCACTTACATCTAAATGAACAGCAGTGACTGTCCAGCCTTGTTCTAATTTTTCGAAGCTAACTGTGGCCGTCGTATCAATACGCTCGGCGGTCAAACCGGCATTACCTAACTGAACAGACAAGGCCATGGAGAAACATCCGGCATGGGCGGCACCAATTAACTCTTCCGGATTAGTCCCTGCCACACCTTCAAAACGCGTATTAAAACCATAGGGAGCTTTTGATAAGGCGCCGCTCTCCGTTGAAATGATACCCTTACCTTCTTTTAATGATCCGAGCCAAACTGCTGATGCTTTCTTTTCCATAATAACTCCCTTAGGTTACTGTATTTACGGCCAATACGTTTTTTAGATACGGCTTTACCCTCCGGTCACGTAGCCTTCCAGCTGGCTAATTGAAAATTTGTGATCTTCGATGATCTTTTTGACCACATCACCGATGCTGATCAATCCGACAAGCTTGCCCTCTTCAATGACTGGAAGATGGCGTATGTGTTTGGTGGTCATGATGGACATGCACTCATCGGTGCTTTGAGCAGGGCTTACGAATGTGATCTTACCGGTCATCATGTCGGCAATGCGGACATCCTCAGGGCGCAGGCTGTGTTTGGCGGTATGCCTGGCGAAATCCCGCTCGGAGAATATCCCGGCAATGGTTTGACCTTACA
>CAZBJT010000283.1:0-2770 GCA_964492215.1 uncultured Planctomycetales bacterium
CATTGGAAGCAAAAAAAAGCGGAAGAGTGATCGTTTGTCCTATTCCCATAAACCGCTCGCGCGTTTTCACAATAGAGGCAATGATCATCGAAAACCCACTAAAGAAACCGGCACCAAGCATGGTAAGGACCACCACCCCAAAAATTGAAAACGGTGTGATCCGAAGCTGTATATGCAACACCATGGCAAAAATAAAAATAACGGTCGCCTGGCTTAATCCCCGTACCCCTGCGGCAATCATTTTCCCCCACACAAGCGCCAGGCGCGGCGTCGGAGTAACTAAGACCTTTTGAAGCAACCCCATATCACGTTCCCAAATAACTTCTAAACCATAGAATATGGCAACAAACGTCACTGATTGAGTAAGGATGCCTGGGGTAATAAATTGCAAATAGGTAAACCCCTGCGTCGGCATTGCACGGACCTGGCTCATGGCTTCTCCAAAAATGCCAAGCCACAAAATAGGCTGTATGGCCCGGGTAACAAGCTCGGTTGGGTCGTGGCAAAGTTTTATTAACTCCATCTCAGCCATCACCCATGTTTTGGTGACCAATTGAGTTATATAATTGAACATAATTATCCTAATCTTTGCCCTGTTTCCCTGGGGGAATGACCGGCAAAAAAGATAAATGCATCTTCCAGGGTCGCGCCCTTCTTGTTGGTCTTTTCCTTTAATTGCGCAACCGGGCCTGCCACAGCAATTTCACCCGCATTCATAATCGCAACCCTGTCACAGACCTCATCTGCTTCCTCCATATTGTGCGTCGAGAAAAAGATGGTGGTGCCGAAAACTTTGCGTAACTTCACCAAGTATTCCCAAATATTGCGTTTGGCAATAGGGTCAACCCCTGAGGTCGGCTCATCAAGAAAAAGCAAATGAGGGCGATGCAGCATGGCCTGCCCAATCTCTACTTTCCTGATCATGCCGCCCGACAGGGTCCGCACAAGTTTCCGGGCGCATTCTTCAAGCTGAAGAAATACGAGCATTTCCTGGATACGCTTATTGCATTCCCGGTAAGGAACATCATAAAGGTGGGCCATGAGCATCATATTTTCTTGTACGGTAAGTGTCCCATCAACGGAAATCATTTGGGGCACGTAACCGATGACCTTGCGCACTTCGGCCGGCTGGCGGACTAAGCTATATCCGTTAATGATCACATCACCGCTGGTGGGTTTAAGCAGTGTGATGAGCATCTTGATCGTTGTCGATTTCCCTGCGCCGTTGGGGCCTAAAAAGGCAAAAATCTCGGATTGTTTGACTTCAAACGAAATATCCTTAACCGCCTGGAATGAGCCGAAATTCTTCGATAGATGATCAACACTGATGATATTCTTATCCATATTTCACCAAATTCAGGTTCTTAAAATATACTTGTACATTTGACAATGAATCACAAAAAAAGGCAACTCTTTTTAAAGAGTTGCCTTTAGTTTAGGTCAAAAATGGCTTTACCATTTATCTATGGTCATCATGATGACCATTATCTTGATGAAACCTTTTGTCGCGGCTCTGTCTCCACTGGGCCCTGCGTTCAGTGCGCTCATCGATGATGCGCTGCTTTTCGTGTGAATCTCTCCCTATGGTTACGGACCAGTCCGTAAAATTATTGAAAAAATTACGTTCATGATAATCCTGGTCAGCAAAAGCCGGACTACCCATAAAAGATACTACGAACAACGTCAACACAATCAAACCAGTTAATATTTTCTTCATATATCCTCCTTGTAATACTTCTTGATCACTAACCTGCATTCTATAGGAGATCCAAATAAGAACAATTGTACCAAGGTATAAGGATCGAGCGACTCAATGCATTTCACTTAATATTTAACGAGCTTGTAAAAAATACCCTTTACCGCATCAGCAACGATCATGTAGAGGACAACAATCACCCCCAACATGGCAAAAAATACCGAAGGTAACCGGCTAAAACCTAAAATGCCTGCCAATGGGGTGAAAGGCAAAATCAACGTAACGCAAACAATGCCCAATGTGGTCATTAATAAATATTTACCCGGCCTGCTTTTAAAAAACGGCCGGCGGGTCCTGATAACAAGCACGATCAATGTTGCTGAGACGATCGATTCTAAGAACCAACCCGTCCTGAATTGATCCGGTGTGGCATGCAAGAAAAAGATCAGGACACCGAAGGTAAGGTAATCAAAAAGAGAACTGATAATGCCGAATACCAGCATGTATTTGCGTATAAATTTAATGTCCAGCCGCCGCGGCCGATCGACGCTCTCTGCATCGACATTATCGGTGGCGATGGCCATTTCCGGAAAATCGGTCATTAAATTGGTCAATAAAACCTGCTTTGGCAACAAGGGCAAGAAAGACAAAAACAAAGAAGCCCCTGCCATGCTGAACATGTTCCCGAAATTGGCGCTCGTTGCCATGAAAATATACTTAAGGGTATTGGTAAAAGTCACCCGTCCTTCCCTCACCCCTTGCACAAGTACGGCCAAATCATGCTCAAGCAAAACAATATCCGCAGCTTCTTTAGCCACATCCGCAGCCGTATCGACGGAAATACCCACATCAGCCACATGCAGCGCCGAGGCATCATTAATGCCATCGCCCATATAACCCACCACATGCCCTGCTTTTTTAAGCGCTATAATAATACGTTCTTTTTGATTAGGCTCAATCTCCGCAAAAATATCCACTGCGGTTACCTGCTTCATTAATGCATCATCACTCATCTGGAGCAAGTCTGCCCCGCTCAGCTCAGAAGGGTTAGTGAGCCCGTTTTGCCGGCCGATG
>CAZBJT010000284.1:0-2758 GCA_964492215.1 uncultured Planctomycetales bacterium
CCGCAACACGCATAAATTCACCTTAGGCTCCCACACCGGCAGTCATATGGATGCGCCGTATCATTTTATCCGGCAGGGTAAAACCATCGACCAGCTCGATGTTTCGCTTTTTGTGCAAAAGGCGGTCTTGATCAAATTAGACGGCCGTGGAGAAGGCACGACCATCGGGGTGGAGGATTTTAAGCCATATGAAAAATATTTTGCCACCTGTAAGGCCGCTGCCATACGCACCGGATGGTCCAAACGCTGGATGACCCAAGGGTATTACGGTTTGTGGCCCCATTTAACGGAAGACGCCGCCCGGTATTTATTGCAAATGGGCGTCAAGGTACTGGCCATGGACATGCCGTCCCCGGATTCCGCCAAAATGCTAAACCCCGGCGAAGATTCCCCGGTGCATCAGATTTTATTAGGCAAGGAAGTGGTATTGGTTGAATACTTGACCAACTTAGAGGCCATCACCACGGATGTTTTTACCTTGTATGCGTTTCCGCTGAAATTAAAAGGTTTAGATGGTTCTCCGGCGAGGGTCATCGCTGAGTTTTAACACATAACTTCAGGAGGTAGCATGTTTGAGGATAAGATCATCGGTCATCTTAAAGAATTGACCCAGCACAACGATATCACACCGGACACCTTATTAGTCGAGCAGAAAATACTCGATTCATTGCAATTAGTCCAGATGATCGTTTTTTTAGAGAAGGAATTTAAAATCAGCATTAAGCAGGAAGACCTGGTGCCTGAAAATTTTGCAACCGTCCGGACAATTATCGGCTTGGTGGAAAAAAGCAAATGAAAAAGATCGTTATCATCGGGGCCGGTTATCAGGCGGAATGCGTTATCGCCAATATTTTGGAAGAAAACAGCTTTGAGATCGTGGGGCTGTTGGACCATCAAAAAACCGGAGAGCTGATGGGGTTTCCCATCCTCGGTAATGATGATCATTTGAGTGTTTTAAAAGCTAAAGGCGTTGAGTACGCTTTTCCCGGTGCTGTCATCGGCGCCAAGGCCGATACCTCGGTCGTCGAGCGCGTCATGGGCACCATTGCGGCGGCCGGTTTTAAGGTCCCTAATCTTATTTCGTCACGGGCCCTGGTCCGTCAGGGGGTAAAACTGGGAAAAGGTATTTTGATCCAGCCATTTGCCATGGTGGATGTGGGGTGTGTGTTGGGTGATGGCATTACGGTCAATCCGCATGTGTTGGTCGGTCATCATTGCCGCATTGAAGACCACGTGGTTTTTGCCGGAGGGGCGGTGTTAAATGCCAGGTTGACCATGGGCCGGGGTGCTTTTATCGGCATGGGGGCCAAAGTTTTTGCCGATGTCGGCTCCCATAGCAAGGTGGCGCCAGGGGCGGTCATTTTGGAGAAAGTCCCGGATAATCATATTGCTTTCGGAAATCCTGCACGTATAATGCCTAGGATTAAGGGTCTATGATATTTTTGGATGAAAATATTTTGGTGTTTTTTTTAGGCGGGGACAAGGTCCGTATTTATCATGCGGCTTTGCGCCTGAATACGGTGGTTTCCGCCAATGTGCTGGACCTTTTTGACTTTATCGGGCCGCAGGGTCAGCCGGAAGAAGCGGTCAATGGACGTTTCATGTCCTCAGGCCAGGTGTTTGAGTTAGCTGATGCCACTGAATTCACCCCATGGGAATGCGCCTTGTTCAACCCTGATAATTACAAAAAAACAGCCGCACAAGCCCCTGCAACGCGTTTTACCGCCGATGAGTTGATCAAACAATTGGAAAAACGGTTTATTATAAACCGCAGCAAAGCGGCGCAATACCCTTTTAAGAAAAGCAATATGTTTGACCGTTTCAAAGGCTCGTATCATCAGCAATTAGGCACCGAGGCTTTGTACCGCAAGGCAAACATCGCCACCTGGTGGGCCAGCCAAAAATTCCAGGATGATTTTGCAGCGGTGAAGGAAACCCCGTATAAATATATTCAGGAAAAATTCCTGGAATCTTATTTTAATGAACGTTTAAAAGGGAAAAAGGTGCTGGAAGTCGGCTGCGGCACCGGCTATTATTGCCTGAAAATGGCGCGGTATGCTAAGGAAGTCATAGGCATTGATTATCAGCCGGAATACATCGACATTGCCAAAGAGCGGGCCAAAAATACCGATGGGGTTTTAAGTTTTCTCACCGCGAATGTGGCCCAGGAGATCAATGACCCTAAGCTTGCACCCGCCTCCTTTGATTTTATTTTCTTAATCGATATTTTTCTTTTCTTTTTCAGTGAAGAATTCCAAAGCGATTTGCCTGCCAAAAAAGTCGAGATACTGCAACGGCTTAAAAAATTGCTCAAACCCGGCGGTACCATGGTGATCATGGACCCGAGCGCTTTTTGGCTGGTCCCGCGTTTTGGTTCCAAGGATTTTTCATTCGGTGTGATCACCGAGTATAAGCAGCGGAACTTTAGGGTGCTCCCCACATTGCAGGAAGCCACCCAATTATTTTATGACAGCGGCCTGCGGGTGGCCCGCATTTTGGAACCGGCCATTGATCCGGCGTATGAAAGCATTGATGCACGGGAATATCATTTTATGCGTCAATTCCCGCAATGGTGGGTCTTTGAATTGACCCAATAGGACATGTGAAATGAAAACAAAAATGACAGCAATCCTCTTCTTATTAGGGCTTATGAGTTCGATATCGGCAGCTCAAAATAGTGCCATTGAATATTTTGGACAAACGCCGCCAGGTGATTCGGCAGTTGTTTTTGCCCCCGGAATTATTTCTCTTCCTAATC
>CAZBJT010000285.1:0-2756 GCA_964492215.1 uncultured Planctomycetales bacterium
TTGATCTTGGCCAATTCTTCATGGCAATGAGGACACCAGGTGGCCCAAAAAAACAAAACAGCCTTGTGGCCCTCACGGGCGGAAATCACGCTGCCTGATGTGCCGTCTGTTTTAGGTAAGGTTACATCCGGGGCCGGCTTCCCTACTAAACCGTCGCTTGCACCTTGCTCTTGGGGCACACGGCCACCCATGGCCCATGACACATTGGCGGCGGCAACTAAATATAAGACCATCAGCACTAAACGCACGACAAACATATATTCTCCTTATGCCAGCGAGGCATCCACCCATTTAAGATAAGCTTCACTGCCGGCTGCAATGGGTAAAGCGATAATCTCCGGCGTGGTGTAGCTATGCAATACTTTCACTTGGGCTTCTACTTTCTTGAACAAACTCTTCTTAGTCTTAAGGATAAGCAAAACCTCACTGCCGCGATCAATTTTACCTTGCCACCAAAACAAAGACTGCACACCGGGAATAATATTGGCACAGGCGATCAATTTGGCTTTAAGCAGGCCGTTTGCAATCTTGGTCGCTTCTTTTTTGTCTTTAGCGGTGACAAAAATAATGATATGGGTGTTTTTCATAAAAGCATCATTAAAGAGATCATGCGGCCGGCCTTGGCCCCGTCCCGGCGGAACGAGAAATAATCTAAGGCGCAGCAGGTGCATACCCCGCTGTCGACGATTTGGCTGTCATTAAGACCTGCCTGTACTAACTGCCGGCGATTGGCGGCAATGACATCGGCATATAATTTCCCCTCACGCTCATGAACATCTTGAGGAAAATGCGCTTTAAATTCAGGGCCCACCTCATAACAACAGGCACGGATGCTGGGGCCTAAGACAACTTTTAAATCATAGCATCGGCTGTTAAATTTGTCCTGCATTCTTTTGACGGTTTTAGCGGCAATTTGGGCTTGCGTCCCCTTCCAACCGGCGTGGGCCACGGCAATGGCCCGGCGTATGGGATCAAAAATAAAAACAGGTACGCAATCGGCTGTGCGTATGGCAATGGGTAAACCACGTTGATCGGTCATAAAGGCATCAGCCTCAGGACAAACCGTCTTTGCATGCTCAATGGTGACAATATCATCGCCGTGGATTTGTTTACTCCAGAAAACCTGCGGGATATCACGGCCGGTTTGTGCTTTAAGGTAGGCCTGCTGCGCTGCCGTTAAGAGTGCATTGAAATCAGTGGGGGTAAAATCAATGGAAGCATCGCTGGTCAATGCAATAATAGAGTCGTGTGGGAAGAATTTCATAGACGGAAAACCGGGCTATAACGCACCATGGCGTAGCGTAATGGAATAAGTAATAGAGCGCCTGCTAATATGATCAGCGTGCCGGAGGCCCAGGCTGAGCCCCATTGTTCTATAGGTGCGATCCAGTTTTGCAATGGATTGATCCAATTTGGTTTAATCGAGGCTGTCCAAAAAATAAAGATATAGGTCGGAAGTTCAAGCAAAACCAATATCTGATTAAAACGGTTTAAAACAGCCTGCCTTAATTTTTGCGTATCGTCTTGAGCACTCAAATGCATCAAGCTTTTAATATAAGCATTATGCTGGCACATGCCTTTATAAAGACCGACGGTGGCGGCACACAAAATCCAAAAGAGCCAGCCCTGTTGAAAAGAATAACCGCCCCGATAGGTCAAATAAATGCCGCTAGTAACCGTCATGATGCCGGTTGATGGCGCTATAAAATGCGTTAAAACATAACGGATCTTAAGTGCACGGGCGATGAATACCTTCTTCTGATGAAAGCGTTCGGCAGACCTGGCCCAGAATAGAAATAAAACATTTAAGCTTATCTCAGGGACCTCAAAACAAATGCCCAAGGCTGCGTAACTGATCAAATGGATCCATACTACCGCCGGCAAGGACAAATGGACTACGGCTATAGGGCTTAAGGCAAGCACACTTACCGCGATGCACGACAGCGGAACAATTTTCTCAAGGGCACGCATAAAATTAATTCTATTACCCTAGGTGTCTGGAATTATTTCGATGGTTGGTAGATGGCCTTTTTTGTGGTCGTCGATTTTTTGGAGTTTGGCGTCGATGCGTTTGAAGCTTTTTTCATTGATGTCTGTGTACTGGGTGCGTATTTTATCGATCATGGTGCCGAAATCAGTGAAACGGCCTTTAAATAATTCATAGTCTTTGGTAAACCCGTCGATTAACTCGATGATTTTCTTTAAGTCTTTCTCATAACGGAAATTCTCATGCGCCTGGCGGATGACACTTAACATGGCGTATAAGGTAAATGGCGAACAAAGCACCACCTTTTGCTTTAAGGCAAAATCCATCACATCCGGCATTTTTTCCTGGATCAACCCAAAAACCTGCTCATTGGGAATGAAAAGCAAAACAAAATCCAGGGTATTCTCGGACGGATTGATGTAATCGCGGTTTTGTATTTCTTTGATGCGCTCTTTGACGTTCTTGATGAATTCTTTTTCGTAAATATCCTGCTGACTTGCCTGCTCGGCATTGACCATGTTCAAATAATTATCCAGCGGAAACTTCACGTCCATGTTAATGCAGGTGTCCTGCGGCAATAGGAAAGTAAAGTCGGGCTTGGTGGCGGTTATGCCCACACTTTGCTTGCGGTAATTCACATGCTCGATCAAACCGGCATATTGGATAATGTCTTCAGCCATGCGCTCGCCCCATTGGCCGCGCAATTTCACATTCCCTAAAATATTGTTTAAACGGCCAGTGACTTCCTGCAGGCGCTGGGTGGCGGCGC
>CAZBJT010000286.1:0-2741 GCA_964492215.1 uncultured Planctomycetales bacterium
GTTCCCTTCCTGGATCAAATCCAAGAAAGACAAACCACGGTTGATGTATTTCTTAGCGATAGACACGACCAAACGCAAGTTCGCCTCAACCAATAATTTCTTAGCCTTGTTGAAACGCGACTGGCGGGTCTTGATTTCACGCAATTGTTCTTTAACACGCGCAACCGGCTCCCCTAATTCCTTCAAGAGCGCATCACGCTTTTTCTTCAACTCAACGGCATTGGTCGGTTTCTTTTTAGCCTTGAGGAAACGCTCGTTACGCTCGATGTCATTGATGATATCGTTGATCTTGCCCACGATTTCTTCGTTGACCGTCGAGGTGAGTTTGAATTCCGCGATGGATTTGGCGGAAATATCAGACCCTACACGGGTGTGGCGCACGTGCTCTAAGATCTTAGCTAAGTCTTTGAGCAAACGGCCGCGGCGTTCCAACTCATCTTTAATGACATCTTCCGCATTAATCTCATCGCGCAATACCGCATTGATCATGGCGATGGCTTCTTTACGCGCGAAATAGGTCTTAAAGAGGCTTTCTGCGAATTTGATCTCCGCTTCTTCGATACGCTTGGCCAAACTGATCTCTTCCTCGCGGGTCAATAAAGGAATTGAACCCATTTGCTTGAGATACATTTTGACCGGATCGTCGAGCGGGATGAATTTATCGGAATAAACGTCATCTTCTTTGCTCTCTTCACGCAAACGGCGGACTTGCTGCTCGCGGCTTTCCTCAACGGCGTCCTCGATAACAGGGACATCCTCGGCGGAATCCACGACCTTGATGTCCTGACCGTCTAAGATATCAAATACTTGGTCGATACCTTCGGAAGAGTCAATGGCATCGGACAAAGTCTCATTGACGTCTTCATACGTCAAGAAACCTTTCTTCTTGCCTAAGGTGACTAATTTGTCCATGTCGCCTTGCGGCGCCTGGATTTCTTTTTCTTTATCTTTGTCTTTGATCGGTTCTTTCATGTTAACCTCTAACATTATGCTTTTATCAATGCGTTTAACTGCTGCATCAACTGATCTACAGCCTGTTGGTCATTGTCAGCTTCGGCCCGGCGTAACGCTACCTGTATCTCTTGCTTCTGCTTGTCCCGGCGCTGTTTTTGGATGCGCCCGATACAATCTTGAAATACTTGGGACGGCTCGCCAAGCTTGGCTTCTTCCTGATTGATCAACTGCGTCAGGAGACTTTGACTTTTCTCATCGTTAATGCGCATCAAGAGGTCATTGGCTGACCATTCCTGATGCTCCTGGCTTAATTGCCAGATCTCTTCGACAATACCCCGTACCTCGTCGGAAAAATCCGCAGGTGAAACGAATGCTTGAGCCTCAACGACCCACGCGGGGTCTTTAAGGAACAAGGTCAGCAGTAGTTCTTCTAATGCCTTAGGCCTCGTGGCTTTGGGGCTTGGCGTCGTCGCAATGACGGCCGGTGCTGCTGCTGGCTTGCCTTGGGCCACCGGCAATTGTTCGGCTTGTTTGAGTACCACTGCCTCAGGCAGGTTCAAACGCCTCGCTAATTGCTTGCTTAACTCAAACTTGACCACCTCATCCTTGTAACGTCCGATCGTCGTCAACATCTGGCGGCATATCTGGGATTTACCCTCGACGGCATTTGCGTCGTATTGTGTAGCCAGCCAGTTGAATTTGTAATCGAACAGCGATACGGCTTTGGTCAGGCGCTCGTTAAAGCGCTCGACACCGTATTGACGGATGAAGGAATCAGGGTCTTCGCCTTGAGCTAAGGTGACCACCTTCACATTCATTCCCTCGTCGATCAGCAAATCCAGGCTACGGATGATAGCTGATTGACCGGCAGGGTCTGTATCAAAGAGCATTACAACATTGGTGGTATAGCGGCGGATCAGACGTATCTGTTGGTCGGTCAAAGCCGTACCTAATGAAGCCGCTATGTTACCCACCCCGTGGACAAAGGGCATGATCATATCCATGTAACCTTCGACCACGATACAACTATCCAACTCACCGGCAGCGGTCTTAGTCAAACAGAAGCCAAACAAATGTTGGCCTTTGGTGTAGACCGGCGTTTCCGGTGAATTGATATATTTAGCCCCGTCGGTGTCGTTCATGGCGCGCGCGCCAAAAGCCACCGGACGGTTTTGAATATCCGAAATCGGAAACATCACGCGGTTGCGAAAACGGTCATAATGACCGCTCTTACCTTCGCGGGCAATGATCAAGCCTGCCTGCAACATTAAGGCTTCATCAATACCTTGACCGCGCAAAAACTTTAAAAGAGCGTCCCACTCATCAAGCGCAAAACCTAACTGAAATTTTTTGACCGTCTCTAACGTGACACCACGCGCCTTTAAATACTCACGGGCCGCCTTGGTCCCATCGCTATGATTGCTCAAAAGCTGCTCATGAAAAAACCCGACGGCCAAGCCATTGATACGGCATATTTCATCGCGTATTTGACGCGATGGGCTTTGACCACCCTCACTTGACTCGGGGATGACAATGCCGGCCTTATCCGCCAGGAAACGCACCGCCTGCGGGAACTCCATGTGCTCCTGGCGCATGATAAAACCGATGACATTGCCGCCAACACCGCAACCGAAGCAATGAAAAATTTGCTTGTCGGGATTGACGACAAAGGACGATGATTTTTCATGGTGAAACGGACAAAGAGCTTTAAAATTACGCCCGGCCTTCTTTAAGGCCGTATAGTTACCGATGATCGCAACAATATCAGAACGGTTAATGACCTGGTT
>CAZBJT010000287.1:0-2706 GCA_964492215.1 uncultured Planctomycetales bacterium
TCGGGCGGGGATCGAACCCGCGGCCTCGTCATTGCGAACGACGCGCTCTACCAAAACTGAGCTACCGACCCGATATAACTTACATTTTACAATGGCTTAAAATTATACAATAAGTTCTTCGGAGCACATATTGTTTCTTTATAAGCCATACCTTTATACTTATTGGTCCCTGCCAGATGCTATTTTTAACGCGCTAAGGAGATTGGAATTAGGAACAGCACCCAATTCTTCTAATTTATGCACATCTTGCCAAGCCTTATCGTATTGTTGTAATTTATAATAAACTACCACTCGATTAATAAAGGCTTTTACAAATTTAGGAGCTATTTCAATTGCCTTATTATAATCAGACAGGGCTTGAGTCAAATTACTTTGCTTCTCATATAACACCCCTCGGTCAAAATAGGCCTCTGTAAAATGAGGATTTATTTCAATCGCTTTGTTAAAATCAGACATCGCTTCATTTAAATTACCTTGCCGCTCGTATAAAACTCCTCGGTTGAGATATGCGTACCTGAAATTAACATTTATTTTAAGCGTCTTATTAAAATCAGCAATAGCTTCCGAAACATTACCTCTACTTACATTAATAGCGCCACGGTTATAATAAAAATTAGCAGTCCCGTTATACCAAATAAAATAAAGCGTATATAGCAGGATCAAGCCCCCAACAATTCCAACGATAAAATTACGTTTTGACACCATATTCACCTATTTATTTCTCCATCTTTAAGGTGCGCTTTTAGGATAGGTAATTTATTCTCAATAATATCCCAAACAATATCTTTATCTATGCCTGAATATTCATGGATGAGGATATTACGTAAACCGACGATCTTCTTCCATTCAATGGCGGGGATTTGATGTTTAATATTGGCAGGAATTCTTTTAGAGGCTTCGCCGATGACTTCTAAATTCTTCATGACAGCATCGGCAACTAAAGTATTCTTTTGGAATTTGGAACGTGTAAACCCTTTTGTGTACTTCTCAATTTTAGAGATAGCATCAAGAATATCGCCGATATAAAGCTCATAATGACGCATAGATGATGTCTTTGGCTACACTCTCTTTAACGGGAAATTTCAAAGAGTCTTTAAGCACTATGTCTACTTTGCGATGAAATTGTTTCTCGAGGAAGAACTTCAAATCCATATAATTATCAAAGGTCTTCTTCCTTTTATCAAATTCAACTAAAACATCTACATCACTCTTGGCTTTTTGGTCTTCACGGGCAAAGGAACCAAACAGGCCAATGCGTTTTACACCAAAGGCCTTGAGCTGGAGTCGATTTTTGCCAATAGCTGAGAGGATCTTTTGTTTAACTGTCATACATCAAATATACCATACCTATATGGGTAAGCAATTCATTTTATGTGCTACAACAGACTGACAAAAAGAATTGGTAGCGTCTACAGTTTATTCTATTGCATATTCAATAACGTGCATGCCGCAGAGAGTGGCAGGCCCAATTCTTTCTAATTCTTTTTCAAATGGAATGACCTGGGGGGTTGGTGCTGTAGGTCATGTTGATTTCGGGATTGGTGATGGATTTGGGTAATGCCGGGTTGTCCCGGCTCACGATAGTGACTTCAAAAATCACCTGCTGGCTGCCTTTCACCCTGTTTAAAGTAAAAGTCGGGGTCACACTGACAGCCGTACCCACCTGATTATAATTGGTATCAGCCGCTGTACAAGCCCCTGCGCCCCGGTAAATTTTTGTTCCGTCATATGTCTTAGTGCAAGCAAAAAGATTGGGCGCCTGGAATGTATAGCAAAACCAACGGTCATCGCCATTCTTCGTCACTGTATTATTGGGATTAGTGGTGGTAGGGCTTACATCCTGGTCGATACAAAAACTATTGTTGTTCGCCATATCCGCAGGAAGCAAGATACCTTTGGTTGCCGCCGACGTACTGCCATACCCCACCGCCTGGGACGCATTGAGCAGGATATGCGTCACCATGGCCCGCGTATTTAAATACAGCAAGGATGTTTTGCTGCTCTGGTCACGGCTTTTACGCACGTTGGAATCGATGGACACAGCACCCATCATCACCACCACGACAATAACAGCGGTGACGAGCAGTTCAGTTAATGTAATGGCTTTTTTATGTAATAACATCATAGAATGCCTTGTCTGGATTCCCGCCGCAGCCTGCCCTCGCATATTCTTATCGAGGGCGGGAATAACAGTAATTATTGCGGGTCAGGCCAGGTGACATTTAAAATGACCCGGCGTGATTTCCCGTCCTGAACAACATCATAGGTGGCATTGTAGGTGACCTGATTAATAGTCTTTAATACCGTATGTTGCGGGGGCGTCAAGGACAAATCCCCGCTGTTCCAGTCCCTGGCATCTACCTTTGCCCTTAAACCATCCAAAATTTCCTGGCTAAAATAAGCGGCGGTCAATTCCCTGTCTGTCTTGACCACAGGCCTCTTCACGGCGGAAATCGTCATGAATACCCCCACAGTTGCCACCGCAAATATGGTCACGGCGATCAAGGCTTCAACCAATGAAAAACCCTGTTGTTGGCTCATGCGTATCATGGACATACCGGAGCACACGCTGTTGCAATGGTCGGGCACGCAGCCGAACAACAGCAAGGATTAGACGTATTGGGATTAACCCCTAATTTGAAACTAGCATAAGTGGCGGTGCAGTAAAATGTTGTGGTGCCCGCCGCAGGTACAGGACAGGCATAG
>CAZBJT010000288.1:0-2651 GCA_964492215.1 uncultured Planctomycetales bacterium
ACGCAGACGGCAAAAATATCCCGTGGAGCAAACAACATCACTTAACTCTTTTTGATCCTAACCACACGCAGAGATAATTAAATTACTCTAGGTGTCTGGAATTAGGAAAAGGTGGCTAGGAGGTCTTTGTTGGTGGGGAAGTGTTGGATTTTTTTGAGTAGGGTTTGGGCGGCCTCGACGGTGGATAGATCTACCAGGCTACGGCGCAAATTGTCTGTGGCCTTGCATTCGGCGGGGGTTAATAGTAGCTCTTGTTTACGGGTGGCGCTTTTCTTGATGTCGATGGCAGGGAAAATGCGGTGATTGGCGATGACTCGGGAAAGCACCACTACCATATTACCCGTACCTTTAAATTCTTCAAATATCACTTCATCCATGCGGCTGCCGGTCTCAACTAAGATTGTGGCCAAAATGGACAATGACCCGCCGTTCTCGATCTTGCGGGCACAACCGAAAATACGGCGCGGCACTTCCAATGCACGGGAATCCACACCGCCGGACAGTGTACGCCCCCCGCCCGGCCGCTGCGCATTATGCACGCGGGAGAGACGGGTCAGCGAATCGATCACGACCATGACATTGCCGCCGTCCGCCACATCGCGGAACACCTGGCGCATCAATTTGTCGGCAGTCTCAATATGATGCTCATAGGTCTGGTCGGAAGAAGATGAAAATATTTCGCCGGGTACGGCCCGCTTGAATTCAGTGACTTCTTCGGGCCGCTCGTCGATCAATAAGCAATATAATTTGACCTGCGGGTAGCCTTTGGCAATGGACTGACAAATGTGTTTTAAAAACGTGGTCTTGCCCGAGCCCGGTGGGGCCACAATAAGCCCGCGCTGGCCCATGCCGATAGGACAGATCAAATCCATGGCGCGCATGGTGAGCTCCGGGCAGCCGTCTTCCAGGCGCAGGCGCGGCTGCGGGTCGATCGCGGTACCTGACAAAAAACGGCGCTCCGCCTCATCGACTTGCCGAGGGAATGACGGACGTGTGACATACTTGGGGGATGCTTTGTGCTGATGGCGATGTTGCATATTGTTTTTAGTGTACCCTAAAAAAAGAAACAGACTACTTTTATTGTTAAAAAGTAGCCTGTTCCTTTTTTTATGCGTTGATCAATTAGGCAACAATACGGACCGAGACCGCTTCTTGAGTGGTACCGGAGGTCGTATATTTCACTGAAACTTTATCGGCGGCTTTTAATTTATCCAAACCGATGGCTTCACTTTTCTCATTATAGATAGTGGTGCCGTCTTTGACTGTAAAGACTTGGGCCTTACCTGCATCATCCGTCGCGGTGATCTGGGCACTAACGCCTTTGGTCGCATCAGCCAATGAAACGGACTGGATCTTGCCGGTGAACGTGGTAGCTGCAGGCTGAGCCGGTACAACTGCGTCAGCCGGTTTGGCTGCAACGGCTGCATCGGCCGGTTTGGCCGCTACAACTGCTGCAGGCTTAGCTGCTGCATCGGTTTTAGCCGCTGCCGGTGCTGCCGCCGTTTGTGCCATGGCAGCTGTCGCTGTCAATAAGAGCACAGGCAAAATAAGTAAATGACGATTCATTGTGTTTTCTCCGTTAAAAAAATTACTTGGTGGTAGTTGTGGTCGTTGAAGAATTGACGGTGGTAGCTGTCATGTGCTTGTGATGTTTCTTGCCCTTCTTGCTGCCTTTCTTAGCCGTGGTGTCGCTGCTCTTGGTCGTTACTTCACTATTGGTGGTCGTCTGCGCAAAGCTCGGGCAGGCGAAAGCCAATGTCATAGCAACCGCGAAAGCTGCGATGGTCATAAATGTTTTTTTCATTGTATCCTCCTTTCTTGATGATTCAGTCTAAAGTTTATGCCATTAGAACAAGATTAAAGAATAATTAAAAATTTCTAATTCGGAAGGACAATACGAAAGCGGGTCCCTTCATTCAAACGGCTGGTGACATCGATGCGCCCGCCATGCGCCTGGACAATGGCACGGACAATGCTTAAACCTAAACCAGCACCGGACAAATGGCGTGAAGGATCTGCCTGATAAAAACGCTCGAAGATCCTTTTTAAATCCTCTTCCTTGATACCCGCGCCGGTGTCGTTAATATCAATGCCTATGCCATCGGCCAGGCGATCGACGACAACATCAATACGTCCGGACAATGGCGTGTGCTTGATGGCATTGTCCAACAAATTCATGATCACCCGCCGCAGCTGCTCGCGGTCTCCCATCAGCGTCACCGGTGCCTGCTGTTTTAACTGCACGGTGATGCCTTTAAGGTCGGATAAAACACTCATTTGAGCGATGATCTCGCTTATTAAATCATTAAGGTAAAAAGACGTGATATTAAGGCCGGCTGTTTTATTCTCAAAACGCGCCAGCAATAAAAGATCGTCGATCAAACGGATCAAACGGTTGATCTCCTCTAAATTACTCCCCAGCAATTCCCGGTATTCCCCGACGGTCCGCTCTTTCTTAAACACCACTTCCGTCTCCCCTTTGAGTATCGCCAAGGGGGTCTTTAACTCATGGGTCAAATCCTGCATCAATTGTTTCTGGGCCACGAAATCTTCCTCCAGCCGCTGCAACATGCTATTAAACACCTGGGCCAATTGATAGACCTCATCTTTATTGGCCGGTAAAGGCAGGCGGGTAAAAAGATTTTCTTTGG
>CAZBJT010000289.1:0-2628 GCA_964492215.1 uncultured Planctomycetales bacterium
TGTTCACCGCCGGCGGCATATGTCAACGGGCATAATCTGGTCATCTCAGGCGGATCAACGATCATATAAAGGAAACCATGGACTGTTTGATCATTTCTTATTCCGAACCAAGCCGCAGCCGCGAGCGCCATCAATTTTTCAGTGAACAGACCAAAAAGGGCGGCGGTTGGGGGCGTTTCCTGCATTCTAATTATGTCGGCTTTGAAGGCGACATCATGCTCCCCAATCATTTGGCCAGTATTGCCAAATTGACCAGGGAGAGGGGCGGCATCACCAAAAATGCGCAAGGGTTCTTTGATGAAACCGATGTCACCACTTACAGCGCCTGGAAAATCCCCATGCTGGGTGGTCTTTTTCTATATCAATACATCAAGAGTTTGGGTTTTGACGTACGCATCATCCAGCATGTGCAGTTTGAGAGTGAAAAGTTCGAAGAATATTTAAAGCAAAAACCAAAAGTCATCGCTATCTCGACGACATTGCTGTTAAACCCCATCGACATTTCAGATTTGGTCCGTTATTGCCGCGAGCGTTCCCCGGATTCTTATATTGTTTTAGGCGGGATGAGTATTTGGAATAATTATTTGGCCAATAAAAATAATCCCGATATTTTTAAGGCCTACCGGGCCGATGCGGCCGTGGTTGATCCGCGCGGTTTAAAGACATTGGGGGCTGTCGTTGATGCGGTGGTGAATGAAAAATCGCTCAACGATGTGCCTAATTTATTTTTGTACCGCAAGACCGGCACCGAGGTGACGGGTCAGCGTAAGGAAGAATTTGATTTTGTTAAAGACGGCATCCGCTGGGACTTGATCGACAGCGATTTGATGGGCCGCATCAGTTTGGTGCGCACCCAGATCAGCTGCCCGTTTAGCTGCAGCTTCTGCAGCTACCCGACCAGCCAAGGTGAAGTCGTCAAGACGGAATTGACCGCCTTTGAGCATGAATTGAAAATATTGCGCAAGCGCGGGGTGAGGTATTTATTGTTTGTGGATGATACATTCAATGTCCCTCCGTCGCGTTTTAAGGAAATGCTCACCATTTTAAAACGCTATGATTTTCAATGGTATGCCTTTATCCGCTGCCAATACTTAGACAAGCAGCAGGTCATCGACATGCGCGAGAGCGGTTGTGCCGGTGCTTATCTGGGGATTGAGTCGGCCAATAATGATGTGTTGAAGTTGATGAATAAAAAAGCCACCCGTGATGATTATTTGCGCGGGGTCAATTTATTGACGAGCGAGGGCATCACGTCCTATGCGTCTTTTATCATCGGCTTCCCGGGCGAAACACCGCAGGCCACCAAAGACACGGTCAGTTTTATTGAAAGCAGCGGGGTTGATTATTATAATGCCAAGATTTTCTATTATGACCACACCACCCCCATTGCCCAGAGAGCCAAAGAATTCGGCCTGACCGGCCAGGGGATGAACTGGACGCATAATTCCATGAATTCTAAAGAGGCGTTTACCAATTTGGAGGATTTGATCAAGACGATCAAAAATGCCCCCTATATCCCGCAGCACAGCGGCGAGATTTGGGAAATTGCTTATTTCCATGAGCGCGGCTTCTCCAAGAAAAATTTGAACACGTTATATAGGAATTCCACCCGCATGCTGCAGGATGAGTTGAACCATGCGCCTGACCGGGTGGCCAATCAAAAGAAGCTATTTGAAGAGATGGTTAGTTTTTGCTAGGGGAGGGTGCTATGCCGGTTGAAGATAAGGTAAGAGATATTTTTGTAAGTTTGTTTTTTATCGATAGACTCAAGATCCACGACAAATTCTCCCAGGAAGACACCGATTCCTGGGATTCCCTGCAGCATTTAAATCTGGTGCTGGCTTTAGAAGAAACCTTCGGTATCAGCATCTCCCCGGAGGAGGCCACCGAAATGCTTAATTTCGGCCTTATTGTCCTTCTCGTTGAAGAGAAAATAAAGTCTAAGTCTTCCCTATGAGCGATCCGTTTTTAAATGTGCGCCAGTCGCTGGAAGCAGCGTCCCTGCCCGCATTGATGAATGCCATCAAGACCAAAGAATTGGTAGACGCTACCAATTCTTTGGTGCCGGTGCGGGTTGCGGTTTTGCATAATTACACCGTTGATAATATCCAGTGGTTCTTGAAGGGATGGGGTTTGGTCGACGGGCTGGATATGCAAATCGCTTTAGGCGGTTATGACCAAATCATGCCGTTGGTGCTTGACCGTTCATCTTTGATCCATCAGCCGCCGGCCGACATTATTGTTTTATCCTTGGTGCTGGAGACCATCAGCAGCTCTTATGATTTTTCTGCTGATAAAGTGATCAATTACCTCACTGCGATTGTCGCTACACTGAGGCACAACAGCACAGCCATCGTAATCGGTAATACATTCCTTTCGCCGCTGGCAAGTGCCGAGGGGATTTTGTCTTCCAAAGAACTTTCTTCCCTGGAGTCCCGTATTGCCCAGGTCAATGCGCATATGCGCCGGCTGGCCTTGCAAGATTCTAATTTTTTCCTGGTTGATTTTGACCGCATCGAGCGCAAGATAGGTGCGGCCTTCAGCCGTGATCCGCGCATGTGGTACACCGCGCGCATGCCATTGACCAACCGTTTCTTGAGCCTTTATGCCAAAGAGATTGTGACCGTG
>CAZBJT010000290.1:0-2604 GCA_964492215.1 uncultured Planctomycetales bacterium
CTATTGAGGCTGAAACAAGCAATGGCCAAAGGTTCCACTTGTTTTTTCTAAACAACCTGGTTGCGCCATTTGTGCATCAGGATTATGTCGCTCAAATGGCGTCGTATTTGGCTAACTTAGCGGTCAATGGAACAGGGGTGCCCGTCACTGTCCCGGAAGGTCTTCTTAACGATCTTGTTTTGGCATCATTAACCAGCGCGGACAAAGATGCGCTGACCCAGGCGGGTTTGTTGGTAGGCAATGTTTTATATAATGCCGATAAATTGAGTGCGATGAAAGGTAAAATATCAGAGAATGCCTACAATGCGTTAGGATTCCATATAGAGGGCGTAAATTATGCGAAATTAACCATGCTACATACATTATTTCGCATAGCCCTTAAAGGGGCGCCACAAGGCGTGGATCCCAAAGTATTTGATGCTGCATTACGTGAATTTAGCACCAGCTTTCAAGGTCTTATAGACCCTGCAGACTTGGCAGGGGTGTTTAACAATGGATTCTTCAATCAGGATTTCTTTTCTAATGTATGGACAAAGCCGGGGATGGTGCGTTTATTTAGGGACACTTTCGGTGCTAAAGCGGTCAGTGACCCTGAATTTAAAAATGCCGTCACACAGGCATATCCTCGTCTTAAATCAGGGTTTTCAGCATTAGTCCCTGAAGATCGTAAGGTTGCCGAGTCTTTTCTTAATGATGGCACAGTAGAAGCCATTTCTTCCACGCAGCAGACGGCAAGTGCGGCGAGTAAGGCCATGCCCGGTGCATTAAAAAAGATCCTGGCCGGGGCAGGGATTGGATTGGCGGCGCATACGGCGGTGGCCCAGCCTGCTTCTGTCGATTTCAAAGCATCACCTTTTCATATTACAGATGGCGCAGGCCATGAATTGTACATGCGCGCTTCAGCCACTAATCCAAATAAAGGGGATGTGGTCGATGCAAGCGGCTTTGCTGTTTCTACGTATACGTATCAAAGCACGTCGGCTGATTACAGAATACAAAAAGGTATTATAACGATTGCTCCACTCGGCACCGTGTATGGTGATCCCAATAAAGCGCATCCTCCTGAATATACGATGGCCCTTGTGACTTTAGAGGATTCATTGAATGGTTCTCAAACACCTGTAACTCCAACTGTTTGGAATGTGCATCAAGATGTTTATCGTCAAAATGGACCTGCGTTGATACAAATCCTTGCCCAGGACAATCCAACGACAACAAAGGCCTTCATGGATGCCTTGAATAAACATCGGGGAATGACCGGAAATATGTTTATTGGACCGAATAAAGCCGGTAGCGGTGTTGTTAACGTTACATATAGTGTAGAGGGTCTGGCTTTTATGGATAACTGGAATGTGGTGCCGACCGCGATTACCTTGGCCCCCAGTGAGTCAAGGATGAAGGAGCAACTGCCGTATATTTATAATAATCTTGCTCCAGGCTCTAGTTATAAATTGGGTCAGATCCTCGATAAGCAAGCCGTAACAGACATTCCAGGCATAGCTGCTTTTTATACAGCTGCTGTTGTCGCGACCGGAACGCCAGGTCATGCACCTATCTTACCGTCCTCATTACGCGTTTACGGCGCGATCACAACCGGTGGTCAGTATGTTGATCTGGTATTTGGTGAAGAAGGAACGGACGATTTGAAGGCGATCAATAATATGCTCAGGATTTTTGCCAAAGTTGCCGGCAGCAATAATGCTTTTGGCTTTAATGAAGTAGGCAGTCTTGACCCTAATGTATTTAGTGGAGGGTCTCAAGCATTTTGGGTATCGACGTTAACGACGATGATGGATCTTCTTAAAAATCCCATTGTCATGGATCAAGTAAGGATGCCTGACGAACCCTCCATTTTCAACATGCTTCTTATGTCTAAGCCGGGCACTGTTGCGGGTGCGCTCCCACAACCATTGATAGAACTTTCGGCCAATACGATCGGTTTATTAAGTAGCAAAATAATTGCTTTGGACCCGTCGGTACCTGGTACATTGACTGGTTTATCTGAACTATACGCGGCTTTAACGGCCCGGGCTTCGCTTTTCCCGCAAAGTAGTGGAACAGCTGAACTGCAGGCTTTCGTGGCTAAGATCGTGCGTGCTAACTTAGGATTTACAGTTTACCCTGGTAGAACTTTTTATCCGGGAGATGTTATAGGGGCAGCTACAGTTTGGATAAAAGAAAATGAGCGTGTATGGCCCCAGACTGCTGGTCCGAATCAATTCCCTTCTCTGGCACCTCAGGAAGCTCAAACAGATATACAGAATTTTTTGAGCGCTATTGGTGGGTGGGCAACTCTTCAGAATGTTAATCTTGATGCCCCGCTGTTTGATGTAACACAGGCTGTTTTAAGAGATTTGACAGCCATCTCGGCTGATAGGCGTTTCAATAATGGTATCACGGAGGCAGCGCAATCATATTTCAGTCTGGTATCAGGACTATGGAACGCGGCAATAGTGAATCCGTCCAGTCCAGCTCAAGCATCAAGCCCTGCTGCTTTGTCGAATCCCGCCCAACAGCGGAAAGCGATGGTTCCGGGTTCCGCAGAAGATGTGGGTGGTATCAATTTCGACCCGGCCCAAATCAGCATGGCAATCAAGTTCGACG
>CAZBJT010000291.1:0-2603 GCA_964492215.1 uncultured Planctomycetales bacterium
AACGATGGTATTGACCCATTCATCAGGCATATCATTGATTGATTTAACAATCCTCTCCTGCCACCACACGGAATAGCGCTGCATGTCATCGCGGTTAAAACGTTTCTCTATGACATGAAAATCATCTTTCCGGCACGTCACCACATCGATCGGGTATTCGACGTCATTGGCACTGACGCGGGTGGCATTAAAAGACAAAAACCCCACCTTGAGGGCAAATTCCATGCTCGACTCATATTTAAGCGCACGATCCAGCAATGGGCGGCCATGGCCGGTATTACCTATAATAAAATAGGGTGATCCTTCACCCACTTCCACCCAATTCCCCTCGGGGTAAAGCATATAAAGCATGGGCTCTTTGTCATCTTCTAATTGGCCGCCCACTAAGGCATAGAGGTTAAATGCCAAGCCGTGCTCCTCTAACGATTTTCTATCTTCCTGGGCCACCCGCTTGACCTGTTCACCAAATGCATTGACCATTTTATAAAGCTTATTAAATGATTTATCCTGCTCGTCGATCACCTCTTGAAAATATGTAACAGCCTTGTCCCTCAAAGAACGCAACCCTGAAGTCATAATAAAAGAGGTATGCTTGCCTGAATTTTGATGAATGGTGACTTTCTTAGCTGTCATGCATTCCTTGCCGCTGGTGACACGCGTATCAGCAATAGCAACCAACCCATCCTGCACCTTCATCGCCAAACAAAAAGTCATATGGTCCCTTTCTAAAATTAAGCTACCCTTAAACCAATTTCTCCACCGGCGTATCTGCAAAAAATGTCTCAGCAATTGCGCCACCTACATGATTGAGCCTCAATTGGAACTGGTCCAGATATTCATGCAGCCCAAATTTAAAGATATCATTCACGTCGGTGTAATCTAATTCCGAACGTAATTTCCCCATTTCTTTCTCAGCCTTGGTCTCAAACGTAAACCGCTCCGTACCTACAATGGCATGCAAGGACTGCTCGGCTTGAATCAAGCAATACCGCATGGCCCGGGGGAATTCACGGTCGAGCACCAAAAACTTAATGATATTGGCCACATCCAATTTCCCGAATGTCTTGCGGTACATTTCAAAAGCACTGGCAGATTTCAATAAAGCCGACCATTGCAACAAATCCAGCGGCGTGCCCACATAATCGGGATTAGGCAGCAGGTAATAGTATTTCATATCGATGATGCGGTCTGTTTTATCCCCGCGCTCAAGGAAACGGCCCACATTACCAAAATGCCAGCCTTCCGCCCGCGAAAAAGTAGCATCCATGATCCCGGAAAAAATGTGACTGCCCCGTTTAACATCGCGAAAGAATTGGATCAATGCTTTCTGGCTCCAATCTTCTTCCTTGATCACATTACGGGCGGACAAATACATTTCATTGACCTGCATCCACATTTCACTGGGGATGACTTCCCTCACCGTACGGGCATTTTCCCGGGCGGAAAAAAGGCAGGAACAAATAGAATTAGGGTTAGTGGTATCAAAAGCCAAAAAACGAATGACATTTTTCTTAGTGAATTCACCATAGGTTTGCTCAAAAAGCACGTCATCGCCGGTGGTCAAAACCAAAGGCCGCCATTGTTGCTGTACTAGCCCCGGCGGTAAATCCATAGCTAGGTTATAATCCACCTCGATGAGGCGGGCATAATTCTCCGCCCGCTCGATATAACGGTTCATCCAATAAATAGAACTGGCCACACGGCTTAACATATCTACTCTCCCTTAACGCAATACCCAGGTGTCTTTACTGCCGCCACCCTGGGAGGAGTTAACCACTAAAGAACCTTCACGCAAAGCCACCCGCGTTAGCCCGCCGGGTAAAACATACACATCACGGCCGCAAAGGATATAAGGACGCAAATCCACATGCCGACCTTTCACTTGATCTTCAATAATCGTCGGTATGCGCGACAAAGCCATGGTGGGCTGAGCAATGTATTCCCTCGGGAATTTACGTATTTTGTCTTTAAAGGCAGTTTGTTCTTTCTTAGTGGCATGAGGTCCCACGAGCATCCCATAGCCGCCAGATTGATTGGCAGCCTTCACCACCATTTTCCCGATATTGCTAATGACATGTTCGCGCTCTTTATCATCCCAACACATATAGGTTGGCACATTGGGCAAGATAGGCTGCTCATCGAGGTAATATTTGATCATCTTGGGAACAAAGGCATAAATGACTTTGTCATCGGCCACACCCGTACCCGGCGCATTAGCCAAAGCCACATTGCCGCGCAGATAGGCATCAAATAAACCAGGCACTCCTAAGACAGAATCCGTATTAAAATGGGTCGGATCTAAATAGGTGTCGTCGATGCGCCTATAAATAACATCTACCCTTTTAAATCCCCGGGTGGTGCGCATGTGCACAAACCCCTCGTGCACAACTAAATCACGCCCTTCAACTAATTCCACCCCCATTTGTTGGGCCAAAAAGGAATGCTCAAAATAAGCTGAATTATAAATGCCTGGGGTCAAGACGACGACCGTGGGTTTTTCCCGAGGAGACAGGTATTCTAAGATCTCATGGAGGCGCAAGGGATAATCATTCACCGGACGTACTTCCATGCGCTCAAACACTTCAGGGAATGTGCTTTTCATG
>CAZBJT010000292.1:0-2593 GCA_964492215.1 uncultured Planctomycetales bacterium
TTCATTTTCATTGAGGGCTTGGCTGATTTGCCTAGAGGTGCGCTGCAAGGCGTTGAGCCCGTCGAGACGCTTGTCTAATTCTTCCTGGGCACGGTTGAGTTCCAGGTCGGTGCGGATGATGAGTTTGGCTTGTTCATCGAGCTCATTGAAGGAACGCTGCATTTTCTCCAGGGCCTTGCGCAATTCCTCCACTATTTCATCTTTACCGGCCAAAGACAACCACAAAAAGATCGCCGCACAGAAGAACAGCACCGCCAAAACGCCCAGCGAGAGGATGATAAAATTACTATTAATGGATGTTTCCATAATCAGGCAATAGCGAAGAGGATTAAGTTTCCATTATGCCAACGGACACTTTTGATATTATTCAGGTCACCTAAGGGTGCAATCTCACCGTAGGTGTACATCCCAAGCAAGGGGGTGTTATAACCGAGAACGTCTTTGATGGCTTGTATTTCCGCCAGGCCGGTTTGGGCTAAAATGCGCTGGCGACTGATCGCTTCAAGCACAAGCACCAGTTTCGGCGGCTTGCCGGCCAGTGCATCTTTGATCTCCTGGGCCGCTTGTTGGGCGGCCTGACGGCAAGATTCCTTATTGGTGATCATCACATGCATTTCAGCACCTTGCGGGACGTCCCCCTGACATACAATACTCCCGTCAGCTAAGATGTCAACAGGGTTTCTGAGCAAATATTGCTTTTCCTCTTCGAGAAAGATGCCCAAAGGGTATAAAGGGGCATGTGAGTTAAGGAAATTTTTTTGCAGCGCTTCGGCTTCGGAAGGCAGGTAATGTTCATAGACATGCACGGCCGGCTGATCGTCAATGGTACGGATGACATTGCCGGTGGCTTTGGTGATGGTGCGCGGCTTGCCCAGCGGTTTAAACCCATGCCTGGAACTAAAAGCCACCTGGCAGGAGCCGCCGATCAACAGACCCACGGCCGCATGCGTGAGTAATTGTTCCTGGGCATACTGGCAAAGGTTACGGAATTTAAAATGATCGCTGCTGACACCACCCGCAATGAGAAAGCCCAGACCCAATGCTTCCTGCAAGCCGCTGATAAAAAGCCCCTGGTCTTTGGTGACCGGATCGCTAAAGCATAGGAAAGCCTGACGGGCCGGCATATTAAGGTCGGTCACGGCCTTACGGGCCAAGTCACGGCCGTTTTGGCGTAAATCCCCGTTGGACATATTATCAACCGTGCCGATGCCTAAGCGGATATCGTCGGAAGCCATGGCCAGCACTGCTATGCCGCGGCCGGCAATGCCCTCGCTTAAGATAATGCCTCCGGCGGACGAACCAATGCATTTGGCAGGCCGCAAAGTGTCGTGGACGATGGCCAGGGTATCGGGTTTGCTGTAATAAGGGGTGGTGAGGAGTAAAACTAAATCTACCTGTGGGCTATTTAATTGGTGCTTGGCCTGCACGGATGCCTGTAAAGCGGCTTCTCTAGGGTCGGTGGCCTGGCTAAAGCCAATGCCGATGGATGTTGCCAAGGGGATTTCCTCTATTATGTAAAAGTGTTGATTTGATTATAAATGGCGACGGGGAGGTGTCAATGATATTTGCACCCATTGTTCTTCAATGGCACCCATTGTCTGCGGGTCACGGCCCCACGCCGCTTTGCAACAGACCTCTTGACGATTATGGGCGCTGTGGTAATATTTACTTCTCTTCGAGGCCCCATCGTCTAGCCTGGTTAGGACGTCTGCTTCTCAGGCAGAAAACACCGGTTCAAATCCGGTTGGGGCTACCAAATTAATTACCATCCTGAGCAGAAAAACACACTTGCCATCCTTATATGCTGTGCTAGTATAAATTCATGGCAACTGCCCTTGAACAAGAATACAAATTCTTCCTTTCTCATCTCGGAGAGTTCTCTAAGACTCACTTACATAAATTCGTGCTTATCAAAGGGGAGCAAGTCGTTGATTTCTTTACTTCTTATGAAAAAGCTCTTCGTGAAGGTTTAACCCGTTTTGGTAACGTACCATTCTTTATCGAAGAGGTTAACGAAAAAGAAGAAGTCCATTATTTTCATCACGGCATAGATATTAATTAATGTCCGCATCAATTTCCGCTCAATCTTCACATCTTCGCGAGAACGGTCCAGTTTATCCGGTTATTATAACGCCGTCCTTTGTTGCAATCGAAGGATTGAAGTTAGAAAAAAGAGACGTGCCTTTTATAAAGGCGCAGGCGTTGTTTGATACTGGCGCACAAACTACATCAGTCAGTCATAATATTATTGAATTTTTAAAGCTGGTGCCTAGAGGTTCCGCTAAGGTATACACCTCTCAATCCAGCAAAGTTGTAAATAAGTACGACATCGCTTTGGAATTTGATTCCAATATGTATTTAAACACGCTCCGGGTGTTCAGCGCTGACCTTCAGGACCATAGCATTGATTGTCTTATTGGCCGTGATGTCCTGCAGTTTGGTGTTTTCACCTATGACGGCCGCAACAAGAGCTTCCGTTTGACATTTTAAATTTTGGATCATAAATGGATCATAATCGTTGATTTTCACACATAAATCTTAGCCCGTCTGCTTCTCAGGCAGAAAACACCGGTTCAAATCCGGTTGGGGCTAC
>CAZBJT010000293.1:0-2590 GCA_964492215.1 uncultured Planctomycetales bacterium
CCTAAGAATTGCGGCTTAAATTGCTGCATGCCGGCAGTGGTAAAAAGCACGGTCGGGTCATCTTTAGGCACCAGCGAGTCACTGGCGATCACCGAGTGGTTTTTACCTTTAAAGAAGTTCAAAAATTTTAAACGTATCTCATTGGTTGTCATAATTGTTTTAATACCTTAAAAATATCCCCCGCATCAAATCCCCGGCGGGCTAAATAATCGAACACCCTCTTTTTCTTGCGCTCTGCATCACCCGTGAGGCGAGCATAACGCCGGCGGGCTAATTCTAACACCGTCTCTGCTTCCGTCACCTGCGGCTTAATTTCAGCAATGGCTTCGTCAATGATGTCCTGTGCTATGCCTTTTTGCTGCAGCTCCAGGATAATCCTGCGAAAACCAAACGGCCGGGCTAAACGATAAGCGATCCAGCTTTTCGTAAAAGCCCGGTCGTCAAGTAAGGCAATGCCCGTCAGATACTCGACGGTTTCTGCTATCTCTTGAAGGGAGAAGCCCTTTTTAAGGAGCTTCTCCCTCAATTCTTCGACGCTGCGCGGCCTTATCTTCAAAAAACGTAAGGCCGATCCTCTAGCTGTTTGCGCCATTAGGCTTTCAGCTTGGCCTTGACCTTTTCCATAACCTGCTTTTCGATCTTGGCCATGACCTTAGGATTGTCTTTTAAATATTTGCGTGCCGCTTCCCTGCCTTGACCGATCTTCTCATTTTCATAAGAAAGCCAGGCCCCGGATTTTTGCACGACTTCATGCTCGATACCCAAATCAAGCACGTCGCTGCTTTGGGAAATACCCTCATTAAAATGGATCTCGAATTCAGCTTCTTTAAACGGGGGTGCGACTTTATTTTTGACTACTTTAGCTTTAACACGATTGGCAATGATGTCTTCGCCCGATTTGATCGATTCGATCTTTCTTAAATCAATGCGCACGGATGCATAGAATTTCAAAGCCCGCCCGCCGGTGGTGGTTTCAGGGTTTCCAAACATCACGCCGATTTTCATGCGGATCTGATTGATAAAAATAACACAGCAATGCGATTTACTGATGGCAGCGGTGAGTTTACGCAAGGCCTGGCTCATTAAACGTGCCTGCAAGCCCATATGCGAATCGCCCATTTCGCCTTCAATCTCAGCGCGTGGGGTTAAAGCCGCCACGGAATCGATGACCACTAAATCAACCGCATTGGAACGCACTAAAGTCTCAGCGATCTCAAGCGCCTGTTCACCGGTATCCGGCTGGGACACTAAAAGATCGTCGAGCTTGACACCGACAGTGGTGGCATATTTGCTGTCAAAGGCATGCTCAGCGTCAATGAAAGCCGCGGTGCCGCCGCCTAATTGCAATTGCTTGATGATGCTTAATGTTAAGGTGGTTTTACCTGAACTTTCCGGACCATAGATCTCAATGATACGGCCGCGCGGGATGCCACCCACCCCTAAAGCCACATCCAAAGCTAATGAACCCGTCGGGATGACCGGGATATCAACGATTGTCTTGGAATCCAAACGCATGATGGACCCCTTGCCGAATTGCTTTTCTATCTGAGAAAGCGCCAAATCCAGCGCTTTTAAACGACTTTCTTTTTCGGCACTATTTGCTTTGTCATTCTTTTCAATCACAGCCTTTTCTTGAGCCATAAACCCTCCAAAATTAAACATTAAAGATCAATAATTATAGACGTCGGGGGTTATATTGTCAACCGGACTTTCCTTCAGGGGAGAGGTGTTTTCGGCTGCTAAAATTCGATCAATCCAGGCGCAAAAAACGCACCAATGCCACGACTGCAATAGCCGCGGTTTCCACTTTTAACACACTTGCGCCCAAAGAAACAGGCACACAACCATATTCTACAGCTAATTTGACCTCCTCAGGGGTAAAATCCCCTTCCGGGCCGATAAAAATAGTCAAAGGCTTCTGCCGATCAGCTTTAAGCAGGACTTCCCGGATGTGCACAGAATGACCATTGATTGAGGGAATAACATGCAGGCCATTCGCATCCAGGTCTTTTAATACCTCAGCCATTGTCTTCATGGGGTGCATCAGCGGGACTTTGGTACGCTTTGATTGCTTGGCCGCATTGACCGCCACGGCCTCAAAACGGTTTAATTTACCAGCCATGCGCTCTTGAGGAAAAATCACTTCCGTGCGTTTGGTATTTAACGGGATAATCTCATCCACCCCTAATTCCGTGCATTTCTCGATGATGAATTCAAACTTGCCTTTTTTAGGCGGGGCGCAGGCTAAAATAATCTTGGATACACCTAGGGGTGCCTGACGCACGTCTTTCACCTTCAAGATAATGCTACTTTCCCCTACCTTCTCGATAACGGCATCAGCTTCCTGTGAATGGCCGTTAAAAATCTGGACAATGCCTCCCTTTTTTAGGCGCAAGACATCTTTAATATGATGAACCTCGTCGGTATCATCAATCGTGATCGTGGCCTTCTTAAAATCCGCATGTTCGTGATAAAATCTGTGCATAATTTTTATTCTTGGGGGATTGGTAGCCCTCCTTCGCTCCCTTCGGGAGCTATGGCGGGCAGCCTTCGCATTTTTATTCTGATAGCGAAGGCTGGTGGATCGGGC
>CAZBJT010000294.1:0-2590 GCA_964492215.1 uncultured Planctomycetales bacterium
AATAATGACATTTCCCCTCCTGTGTTAAGGTTTTCAAATGCTTCTAAAAATATAGAATATTATGATTACAGTGGGAATTATACCTCGTCGAATGCCCGACGGAAAGGAAAAAGAAGAAAATTTTTTAATGTTGACTTTCCACGGGGCTTGGCTAATATATTGAGACTTATGAATAAAAAACCTTTCGAACCCAATCTCAATACTCCTCCGGAAAAATTCTGCAAAGAGGAATTGAATAAAATTGCCGCTGGTACTTATGCAGGCAATGTGAAAGCTGACTTTAAAGATGAGTCTCGCCAGGATATCCCTTGGGAATCGGAAGCATTAGCTAAATCCCACGGTATTTACCTGGAATTTAATCGCAATAAAGAAGCCGGCCCCGAGAAGGAATGGATTTACATGTTCCGTATCTCTATTCCCGGCGGCGGACCTTTAAATCGGGATCAATATAACTTGGTCGATGATTTAACTGATAAATACACCAAAGATCCGGACGGCTTCCCTTCTATAAGACTGACTAATCGCCAGAATGTTCAATTTCACTGGGTCAAGAAGGCCAATGTGCAGCCGATCATTAAGGCTTTGGCTGAATCAGGCCTTAACACCCTTAATGGCTGCGGAGACAATACCCGTAATGTTATGGGCTGCCCCCTCTCGCGCTTTTCATTAGACTTTAATGCCAATCTTTGGGCCCAAAAGGCCGGGGCTTATTTCCAATTGCCAATGGAACCCTTCATTGCCGTCTGGGAAATTGATCCCACCAAAGTTCGTAAACCAGGTGAATCTTTTAGCTATGGCAAAAATTTACTTAATCGTAAATTTAAAATTGCTTTTGCTTCGGTTATTCGGGATGCCGCAGGCAAATTAACGGTGGATAATTGCGCCGAAGTCTTGGCTGATGATTTGGGTGTGGTGCCCATTATTAAGGACAATAAAATTGTTAAATTCCAAATCTACGTGGGTGGCGGCCAGGGTGAACGTAATGGTAAAGCTTCGATGGCTTGCTTAGGGGCAGCTATAGGCCAGGTAGATGAAGATAATTTATTGAAAACCCTGGATGCGGTGGTCAATGTCCACAAGCAATGGGGCGACCGTGAAAACCGCGTCTGGGCCCGGGTTAAATTTGTCATTAAGAAAATGGGTGCTGCTTGGTACCGTGAACAGGTTGAAAAGCTCATTGGCTTTAAATTAGAATCACCGGATCCCAATGTCGACCCTGGTGAACGTCATATGCATCATGGGTGGTTTAAACAACCGGATGGCCGCTGGACTTTTGGTATGTTCGTTGAAAATGGCCGCCTGATTGATAATAGCCCTAACGGTAAATTAAAGTCCCTTTGCCGGCACTTGATGAACACGTATCCGGTGGAGTTCATGATCACGCCTAATCAGGATGCCCTATTTTGCAATTTGCCTGAAAACATGAAAGCCCAATTTGAGGCTGATTTGGCTAAATTCGGTTATGGCCAGCGTAATGGTAAGCCTTATTCCACCCTGCGCCTGCTGTCTGGTGCTTGCGTTGGTAGAGACACTTGCCGCTTGACCTATACGGATTCGGAGAAATTCGAACCCTTCCTTATAGATGAGCTGGAAGCCTTAGGCTGGGGCGATTTAAAAGAATCGATCGGCATCACCGGCTGCGAACGCCAATGCTTTAGGCCTGCCACGAAGACCTTTGGTTTGGTTGGTTCGGGCTTTAACCGTTATCAATTGAAATTAATGGGTAGCGAGGATGCCAAAAACCAGGGTCTACCTCTGCTTTCGGCCGATGGCACCGGTATTTACTTAAGATCTATCCCCCGCGAACGCGTGGCTCAGGTTATCGATGTATTGTTGAAAAATTGGAAAGCTAATGCCAAACCAGGTGAAGATGTCGGTTATTTTCACCGGCGCATCGGTACGGAAGCGATCCTAAACCACCTCAAAGCAAACCCCACCACGGCGGATCTGATGACTAAGACCCTGCCGGCTGATTGCGTTATCGAATAAATATCAGTAAATTCTCACTAAAAAAAGAAACCCCGCCTTTTGAGCGGGGTTTTTATATGTCTGATAATAACGGTTGGGCGAACTTCCGCCCAAAAAACTAAATTAAAACGTTAGTTTCATCCCAGGCAAACGTTGATTCATCTTCCTGTTCTGCCTTTTGTGTAGATTCTTGATTATGTGGTCCCATCATAGCCGTACACCTCCTTAACGCCCCCATGGAGACTTTGCTCCGTATCTTGGGTGAGATTGGAGATACTATACCCTATTTTAGGTGCTTGTGCCACTTATTTTTTGCAGCGGCCTTAAGGATCACGGCGTACTATATTGGGACTAAATCCTGGCAAACATACCGCAATATACTCCGCACCTTGAGGATCTGGAGTGGAATATTGCACCCATTCCCCTGCTTTGGTGATGATAGCCTGCCCGGCTTTGACATCTATGTGGCCATTGTTGTGTTTGACGTTTAAAACGCCTTTCAATACGTAGGTGTATTCATCAAATTCAGGGGTCTGACCAGGCTCTACCCACCCGCCAGGGCTTTTCATATGAGCAAGACTTAAGTCATTAGTTTTAGAATTGACCCGGCCGATATATTCTT
>CAZBJT010000295.1:0-2570 GCA_964492215.1 uncultured Planctomycetales bacterium
TTAGGCAAAGCAGCTTATCCGAATGAGGGGATCGGTTGACTTTTCTGTCAACCGAGGCCGAGGCCTGTTTGAGCTGTTTATTTCCAGAGAAATAAACAGCGAGTTGCCGAGGCACCGAATGAGGATAAGACCTTTGCTGGCTCTCCACGAGTTTTACCACGAGTTAGAGCAAAATCGATCCTGAGCGAAAAGACGACCTTTGGGAATCCCCGGTACGAGGGGACATTAAATGGGTTCATGAGCCCTGGCAAATAATTAAATTACTCTAGGTGTCTGGAATTACTGAGGGCGGGAGGCTGGTAATTTTTATGCGGAAAGTCTTTACATTATGGGGTTTTTGGTTAAAAATTATGGTACAGATTTTTAGATAAGTGATGCGAAAGGGGAATGCATGAAAAAGTCTATTTTTAATTTGAGGGCAGGTTTTACATTAGTTGAGATCATGCTCGTGGTTATTATTATCGGCGCTTTGGCTGCGATGATTATCCCTCGCTTGTCCGGCCGCGGTGAGCAGGCCAAGCTCAAAGTTGCCAAGACCGATATTGAAGCCAACATAGCTACGGCGTTGAAATTATATGAATTAGATAATGGTTCATTCCCGTCAACCGGTCAAGGTTTGGCGGCATTGAAAATAAAACCGGCTACCAATCCCATCCCGCAAAATTGGAATGGGCCCTATGTTGAAAAAGAGCCCATTGATCCTTGGGGCCATCCCTACGTCTATGCCTCACCCGGCGAACACCGTTCCGATTATGATCTTTCCTCGAAAGGCAAAGATGAGGCTTCCGAGAAGGATGACATCGTCAACTGGCAATAATCGAAAAGGTTTTACCTTTATTGAGGTCATGGTTGCGCTGGTTGTCCTCTCGGCCGGCATTGTAACGGTTTATCGCTCATTCTTCCTCTGCGTTGATTATCTCAATAATATCACCACCCGCATTTATGCATCACATTTGATGGACCAGCGCATGGCTGATATCAGTCTTTCTTTTGCCCAATCCCCGGTAACGGAAATGAACATGGGTCCGCTCGTCGAAGTTGTGCCTATTAATCACAAAAACGTGTCATTTGCGTTCGATGTCCGATTGACGCCTGAGGGTTGGGGGCGCTTATGGCTGGCCGAGGTTGGGGTCAGCTGGTTTGACGGTCGACGGAACATGCACGCCAAACGGTTGAGTTATTTATCCAAATGAAACGCCACGTTAAAGGTTTTACTTTAATGGAAGTGCTGCTGGTGGCAGCTATGACCGCGGTCATCGCCGTGACGGTGCTCGGTGCTTTTAGTAATGGCTTAAAGCTTTGGAATAGGAGTAACCGTTTGGTGGTGGAATCCGACATTGCGATCTTTTTTGACAAGATGGGCGAGGATTTACGGGATGTGCAGGTGATCAGCACCATTCCTTTTAAAGGTATCACCACCGAAACATCATTCCCTACGATCGTATTAACGCCGGCGGATACGCATGGCAGCCGGGCCCAGGAAGAAACAGTAGACCAGATCGGTGCGGTGCAATACCGCTTTGATCCGGCGGACGGTAAAATTTATCGGGCCCAAGCCAACTATGGCCAAGCCATCAAGACTCATTGGAGTGAGCCGATGGTGATTGCTTCCGGCATTGATGACGTGGTCATTCATTATTATTTTCCTTCCACCAAAGGCCTTGTGGTTAAGAGCTTGGCGGATGAATCATTGCCCGCCGGATTGATGGTGGAGCTGCGCTTTACCGATGAAGGCCAAGAGCGGCACATGCGCCGTTTCCTGCCCGTCATGGTGGGAGGCTCCTGATGCTACGATCAAGCCGCAGCCAAAAAGGAATGGTTTTGATTTTTGCATTATGGGTGCTGGCTTTCCTGACGGTGCTGGCGGTGAGTGTGGCCGCCGGTATACGCCAGAAGATTATTTTGGTCAAACGGCTGGACGAACGCAGCCGCATGCATGATGTCACCGCTGCTGCTATCAAAAAAGCGTGCGTCTATATGTCCCAGCAAATGGAAGATGCTAATTTTCAATACACACCTTTGCTTAAGAAAAATTTGCATAACGACACCAATGAATTAAACCATATTAATTTGGGTGATGATTATGGCGAAGTAAGTTACACCTATCAGGATCAAGCCAAGGGGGAGAAACGTTTCGGTGTGGTCGATGAAGAAAGCAAAATCAATATTAACCGTGCTAGCTTATCCGTATTAGGAGGTTTGATCGTGCGTGTGTTAGGTGTGAAGGAAGATAAGGCAGCGCTCCTGGCGCAATCAATTTTGGATTGGCGGCAATACGGGACGAGCCAGCAGCAGGGTTTTTTCAGCGACGATTATTATGTGAATTTGCAATATCCGTATCATAAGAAAGAAGCTGATTATGAAACGCTCGACGAGCTTTTGCTGGTCAAGGGAATGGATCAGGAAACTTATGAGCGCCTGCGTCCGTATATCACTATTTATGGTGAAGGAAAAGTAAATATCAATACCGCCTCGCCGGTGATTTTATCTGCATTGGGTTTGGATGATGTGGTGATCGATAAAATATGCACCCTGCGGCGGGGGCAGGACGGGGTGGAGGCAACCCTGGA
>CAZBJT010000296.1:0-2555 GCA_964492215.1 uncultured Planctomycetales bacterium
ACCTAGAGTAATTTAATTATTTGCTGCGGATAGCTCGAGTAAAAAAGAGTTAAGTTGTATTACGTACGGAACGGGATATTTTTGCCGTCTGCGTCGGTTTACAGTTATTTTACCCAAGGCATCCTACAAGAGCTTGATTGGAAAGCATCAAGCTCTTGTAGGCGTGCCAACTGGGTAAAATAACTGTAAATCCTAGCAGACCTTGGCAAAAAATCCCTATTGTTCCGTACGTAATACAACTTAACTCTTTTTCTTAACTATCCCTTTAGTAATGAACACATTTAATGTTTTTTCGCGATGTATCGATTTTAGGCAAAGCAGCTTATCCGAATGAGGGGATCGGTTGACTTTTCTGTCAACCGATGCCGAGGCCTGTCTGAGATTGGTTTTTCAGAGAAAAACCAATCGAGTTGCCGAGGCACCGAATGAGGATAAGACCTTTGCCGGCTCTCCACGAGTTTTCACCATAGTTAGAGCAAAATCGATTCTGAGCGAAAAGACATTAAATGTGTTCATGAGCCCGGGCAAATAATTAGGGTTACGGTGGGTGTCTCAGAGTTAATTATATCGTTCTAGGTGTCTGGAATTATTTTTTGACTGGGATGGTTTCTGCTTTGCCGTTATTGAGCACTTGTATCTCATTTATGGTGATTTTGACGATGGTGACTCCATCGACGGTATCGCCTTCCTGATAGACTTTGTCGTCAATTAAGACCAGATTCTGATTGCCTTGGGCCATGACGCCCAGCACATTAAGTGTTTGCGGAGGCATTGTTGTTGTCACGGCTGCGGCGGGTTGGTCGGTTTTAACCGCTGCTGGTGCCACAATGACTTGCGCCATGGGTGTGACGGCGGCAGCTTTGGGTGATGCTTTGATCACGGCAGGTATTATTTGTTCGGTTTTTTTAGAAGCCGTATGCATCCAGGTGCGAAAGCTGGGGGACAAGGTATTTAGCTGCTTATAAATAAAAAATACGGATGTGGCGATAATGATGAGTGCCAAACTTATCATCAGCCACGGGGTTTCTCTACCGGTGAGCGATTTTGACGGTTGAGGTGTGACCGGATTTTGGCTTGGGATGACGATAATGTCTTCATCCGTTTTTTTGTCCAAATTTTGCTGAACTTTTTTTAAGGCATCATGAATGATACTCATAAACGAATTGTATCTCCTTTGCGCTGTCATGGATGAGCTGCTCATCAATGCTGAAAGTTTCCCGGACAAATCCGGCTAAGAGGGCGCGGTCGCAGAGGATATTGATCACCCGCGGCGTGCCTTTGGAATAATTGTAAATAGCGTCGATGGCTTTGGGGGTAAAACATAAAGTAGGATTGGCCCCGGCAATTTTAAGCCGGTGATTGATATAGGCATGGACTTCTTCTTTTTGCAAAGGCAGTATGTGATAACGCACGGTCACCCGCTGGGTCAATTGGCGCAAGGCCGGGTTCTGCAGCTTTTCGGCTAATTCCGGCTGGCCCACCAAGATGATTTGCAGTAGTTTTTCTTTTTCAGTCTCTAAATTGGATAAAAGCCTAATCTGTTCCAATTGGCGCACATTCAAGTTTTGGCATTCATCAATGATCACGGCGACATTATTGCCCTTGCTGCTTTCTTCCACGAGGAAGAGGCTGATGGCCCCGACTAAGTCCAGCTTGTTTTTCTTATCACATTGGATGCCCAAATCATTGATGATCATCTGCAATAATTGCAAATCGCTAAATGAGGGGTTTAAGATAAGCGCGGTCTTGATCTTATCATCAAGCCGGTTAAGCAAGGTGCGGCATAAGGTGGTTTTGCCTGTACCGATCTCACCGGTGACTACAATGATGCCTTTGCGCGATTGAATGCCGTAAACCAAATGCTCGAAGGCTTCTTCATGGCGGGAGGAAGCAAAAAAGAAGCTGGGGTCGGAAGTGATGTTAAATGGATTTTCTTTGAGCTTATAAAAATCATTATACATTACCTTGAATTATAGCACAGTTTTGACATAATCAAATCATGATTGCGAAAACAGAGGGCATTGTCCTCAAGAGTTTTGATTTCCGTGAGACCAGCCGCATTGCTACGTTCTTCACCAAGGATTTCGGCAAGGTCAAGGGTGTGCTTAAAGGCATACGCAAAGACCCGCGCAAATTTTCTTCCAGCGTCGATCGTTTTTCCCTTAATGAGATCATTTATTACCAATACCGCAACAGTGACATTCATTTGATCAGCCATTGCGACATGAAGGATTATTTTACCGGCTTGCGCCAGGATTTAAAGCGCATGACCGCGGCCAGCTATGCCTCGGAATTGATCGACACGGTGATGCCCCTTGAGGAACAAAACTTAGAGATTTATGAACTGATGAGTGATTTTTTAACCAGCTTGCAGACGGTCCCTGATGTCAGCCGGCTGGTGCATACGTTTCAGATCAAGATATTATTATTATCGGGTTTCCGTCCTCATTTGGAGGGTTGTGTGCGTTGTGAGAAAAAAGTTTTCGACGCGGCCCGTTTTAGTCTGGCGTTAGGCGGGTTGTTATGCTCGTCCTGCAAGGACCCCAGCGGCGAGG
>CAZBJT010000297.1:0-2542 GCA_964492215.1 uncultured Planctomycetales bacterium
TTACCCGTGCGGCATTGCAGCATGTATAATTTCTCATCTTCGACGGTGAATTCCAAATCCTGCATTTCCTTATAATAGGATTCCAAAATGGCACGCACGGCACACAATTGATCATAAGCCTTAGGCATGTCATCTTGCAAGCGGGAAAGTTTCAATGGTGTACGGATACCGGCCACCACGTCTTCGCCTTGGGCATTGATTAAATAATCACCATAGAAGGTGTTCTCGCCGGTGTTGGGATCGCGGGTAAAGCAAACGCCTGTACCGCTATTATCACCCTTGTTACCGAAGACCATTTGCACGACGTTAACGGCCGTACCTTTAAGGTCGGTAATCTTTTCCACCCGACGGTAGGTCTGGGCTTTTTCAGCTTCCCAGGAATTGAAAACCGCCATGATAGCACCCCATAATTGCTTCCAGGGATCTTGCGGGAAATCGGAACCTTTATTCATTTTATAAAAGGCTTTGAATTGATCGCATAATTCTTTGAGCTTCTCAGCGGGGATGTCCGTATCATTGGCAACACCGATTTCATGTTTCATTTCATGCAGCATGTCTTCCATCGGTTGCTTGGATAAACCCATGGCGGTGGCGGAATACATTTGGATAAAACGGCGGTAGGAATCATAAGCAAAACGCGGGTTATTGGTTTTCTTGGCCAAACCCTCGACGCTCTTATCATTCAAACCTAAATTCAAAATAGTTTCCAACATACCAGGCATGGAACGGGCAGCGCCGGAACGCACGGAAACTAACAAAGGATCATTGGCATCACCCAATTTCTTACCGGTGACCTTTTCCAACTTTATAACAGCATCACGGACTTCAGCTTCCAAGCCCTTAGGGAGCTTCTTGCCGAGCTTATAATATTCTTCGCAGGTTTGGATGGAAACCGTAAAACCCGCCGGTACAGTAATACCGATCGAGGTCATTTCCATGAGGCCGATACCTTTGCCCCCGAGCACATTCTTAGTTAATGCTTCGCCTTTAGCTTCAGCTTTACCGGCGCCGTAGGAATACACATGCTTGTTTGACATTGAACTGCCTTTCTTTTAGGTTTGAGAAATTTCGGGGGACACAAATCCCCTGCGGGGCTTTATGTCCCCGTTATAAGTTTTCTTTTAAATACTGATGCAAACGATCGACCGGGATACGTTCCTGGGCCATGGTGTCCCGGTGGCGGACTGTCACTTGATTATCTTCCAAGGATTGCACATCGACGGTAACGCAGAAGACCGTACCCACCTCATCCTGACGGCGGTAAAGCTTTCCGATGGCAGCAGTATCATCATACACACAAACGATGTCTTTTTGAAGCTCGTATTTTATTTTCTTGGCTAAAGCCACGATGCCGTCATTCTTCTTTAATAAAGGCAAAACTGCTACTTTAATAGGGGCGAGTTTGGGATGGAATTTCATCACCACACGGGTTGAGTCTTTCACAATTTCTTCATGATACGCATCAACCAAAAAGGCCAATGTGCCGCGGTCGCAACCGCCGGAAGGCTCAATCACATAGGGGTAGAATTTCTCATTGGTAACAGGGTCCTGATACTGTAAATCTTTGCCGGAAAATTGGGCGTGCTGCTTTAAGTCATAATCGCCGCGATTAGCTATCCCCTCTAATTCAGACCAACCAAAAGGAAATTTATATTCCACGTCGGTGCAGCCGGCTGCATAATGGGCCAATTCGTCCTCGCCGTGTTTACGCAACTGTAAATTTTCTTTATTGATACCTAAATCCATGTACCACTGGTAACGGGCATTGATCCATTCCTCATATTTGCGTGGGGCATCTTCAGGACGGCAGAAATATTCAATTTCCATCTGCTCAAATTCACGGGTGCGGAAGGTGAAATTACCCGGAGTGATTTCATTACGGAAAGACTTACCCACCTGAGCTATACCAAAAGGTAATTTACGGTGGGTAGCATCAATCACATTACGGAAATTGACAAAAATGCCTTGGGCGGTTTCAGGGCGTAAATAAACCACGGAACTGGAATCCTCCATGGCACCGACGCTGGTTTTAAGCATTAAATTAAAGGCACGGGGTTCGGAAAAAGTGGTGTTGCCGCATTGCGGGCACTTACCATCTTTTATATGGTCTGGCCGTAGGCGCTTATTACATTTCTTGCATTCAACTAAACTATCGACGAAATTATCGGTATGACCTGACGCCTTCCAGGTGGTGGGGTGCATTAAAATAGAGGCATCAAGACCAACCACATCTTCCCGGAAATGCACGACCGCCTGCCACCAGGCGTTCTTCACATTGCGCTTAAGCTCAGCCCCCAGCGGACCATAGTCCCAGGCGCCGTTTAAACCGCCGTATATCTCGGAAGATTGGAAGATAAATCCCCTGCGTTTGCACAGGGCCACTACTTTGTCCATCAAGTCATTGTCTGCCATAAGAAGCGATATTTTATCAGAAGAACTGTAAAAAGCAATGGTAAAAGAATTGGTGCCGTCTACCAATTTTTGCCCAACATATGGCTCAAAAAAAGAATTGGAAGACGAAACCAATTATTTTAGAACATTT
>CAZBJT010000298.1:0-2538 GCA_964492215.1 uncultured Planctomycetales bacterium
GTGAATTTAATCTTATTTACCGGCGTCGTGATCGCGGTCTTGCGTTTTCGCCCTAAAGGATAATATGGTAACAAAAAAAGCGGTAAAAAAAGTAGTCGCAAAAGTAAAAGAAATAAAAGAAGTGAAAGCAGCAAAAGTAGAAAAAAAAGAAGCCGCTCCTCTGCTTAAATGCGGCATGGTGGCGATCGTAGGCCGGCCCAATGTGGGCAAGTCCACATTGCTTAATGCCATTTTAGGCGAAAAAGTTTCCATCGTCTCCCAAGTGCCGCAAACCACCCGTAATCAGATCCGCGGCATGTACAATGATGCGCGCGGGCAAATCGTTTTCTTAGACACACCCGGTATTCATTTAGGTAAGGATTCGCTGGATAAGTACATGAACCGCGTATCATCCGGTTCTATCGACGGGGTGGATGTGGTAATCCATCTGGTTGATGCCAGTGAAAAGACAGGTTTAGAAGAGCGCCAGGTCATCAATCAGCTTAATAAATGCGGCAAGCCCATTATTGTGGGTTTAAACAAGATTGATATCACCAAGGGGAAGTTTGTCCCTGAATATATTCAGCTGTTAGAAGAGCTGCGCGGCAAACCCATGTCGGAGCAAACGGATTTGATTTTATTTCCCCTGTCCGGTTTAAAAGGCACCAATGTCACCAAACTCATCGACATGATCTTTACCTATTTGCCGCAAGGCCCCATGCTTTATCCGGAAGATGTGCTGACTGATTTCCCTCAACGCATGGCCATGGCTGATTTGATCCGCGAGAAATTATTTCGCTGCATGCGCGAAGAAGTGCCGCATTCGATTGCGGTGGTCATCGAAGGGGTACAGCCTAAAAAGGGCAATGTGCTGCATATCCGCGGCCTTATTTTAGTTGAACGCGACACCCAAAAAGAAATGGTCATCGGCAAAGCCGGTGCGGTGTTAAAAAAAGTGGGCACGGAAGCACGCCAGGATTTGGAAGAATTGGTAGGCCAGCAGGTTTTCCTGGAATTATTTGTGAAGACCAAGTCGAATTGGCGTCAGGATTTTAGCGCACTTGAAGAAATGGGTTATACGTTTGAATAATGAAAAGAAAAACCTTAACCCCGTTGCTCACTAATGCACAAATTGCTCTAGTCATCAAACGGCTTAAGGTGGCGATGCATGGTTTGCCTGATCCGTCGGTGACTTTGGTCGGCAAGAAGTTCAAAAGCCCATTTTTGGTTCTGATTTCATGTTTATTAAGTTTGCGCACCAAAGACACCACCACCTTGCCCGTATGTGAAAGGCTTTTTGCTAAAGTTGACAGCATCGACGGATTTTTGAAATTAACGCCGCAAGAGCTGGAGAAATTGATTTACCCGGTGGGCTTTTATAAGACAAAAGCGCGCACGATCTTGGGTGTATGCCGTGATTTAAAGCAGCGCTTCGGCGATCAAGTGCCGGACAGCTTAGAAGATTTGTTAACGCTTAAAGGGGTGGGCCGCAAGACCGCTAATTTGGTGTTGACCGAAGGTTTTGCCAAGCAGGGGATTTGTGTTGATACGCATGTGCATCGCATTTCCAATCGTTTGGGGTATGTAAACACCAAGAGCCCGGATGAAACCGAATTTGCTTTAAGAGATAAATTGCCTGCCGCGCATTGGATTGAGTATAATGCTTTGCTGGTGACCTGGGGGCAAAATGTGTGCAAGCCCATATCGCCGCTGTGTTCGACGTGCCCGGTCAATGATATTTGCCAAAGGAACAATGTAGGCATAAGCAGATAAGACACAATGAAATTATTCCTCTATTTTTCAGAAATGATCGGCCTTGATATCATCGACGCCCAGGGGCAATGGGTGGGCGGCTTGCATGATATTGCCATGAACCCGCAAGGTGATATCTACCCTAAGGCCACGGCCTTGATTGTGCGTCGTGGTTTTTTAAAGAAAGAATATGCCGCCATAGCCTGGGAAGAACTGGCTTATATAGAGGAAGAAGCCCGCTTAAAAATCCCCCTCTCCCAGCTCATTTTTCAACAAGAGGCACCTAAATTCGATTTCACCTTACGCCGCGATATTTTAGATCAGCAGGTGGTCGATACCGACAATAAAAAAGTAGAGCGCGTCAATGACATCCATTTGCTGCGGGTGGAGAATCAATTGTATGCGGCACACGTCGACGTTGGTTTGCGTGCCCTGGTGCGCCGCCTGGAATGGACAGGGCCCATTGATTTTATCGTTTTTCTTTTAAATTCAAAATCACCTTATCTGACCCATGAAGACCTGATCCCCTGGAAAACCACCCAAGTCTTGCCCAAACTCGGCCGCATGAAAAGCGTCCTCAAGCTTGAAGTGACAAAGAATAAATTAGCCAGCATACCGCCGGCGGCTTTGGCGGATATCATGCAGGATTTGGATATTTATGCGCGGCTTTCACTTTTTAAATCACTGGATGCCCAGCTGCAGCACAAGGTCTTTACCGACATGAATCTGGCGTATAAACAGGAATTGATCGACCAGTTAGATGAGCAGGAAGTAGCCACGTTGATTGCCAGTATCCCGGCGGATGAG
>CAZBJT010000299.1:0-2527 GCA_964492215.1 uncultured Planctomycetales bacterium
GACAAAACTATCACGGGCAGCACTTTCACTCATGGTCGGATTAGTCAATCCATGAGTCTTGCCATAGGCCGTGCCGTCCCCGTCATGGATAAACACCGATCCTGTAAGTGCCGCATCAATTTTATGTTCCGGCTTTTTCTCAACGCGGGTATAACCGTTGGCCATCAACAATTCGCGCAGATGACGGCGTATGTAATCGACCGCAAGCCCTTTATCCACGCCGCGCACATTGACTTCTATGGTAGTACTTCCACCTGTCTTCATAGCAACGTCCGGATAAAGTGTGCCCAACTCTTCTTTCATTTGCTGCAAATATGCTTTTCTAAACGGATCTGAGAAGCCGCGCACAGCGACCTGAGCGGCACGCTTTCCGTCACGACCGCGGACTTCAATGCGGATGGGGTGTTGGGGGGCGTCTGGATCATTCGCATTGTCACCTTTTTCAACCAATGCATGATCGCTAAAAGGACCATTGTTTTTGTCCGGATGCTGCCGATATTCACGGGCCGTATCCCACATAAAATCATCAACTTTAGCAAAAGCATCCGGCAGGCGATCCTCATCATACGCGGGCAAATGTTCCGCTAAATGCGCCAGGAACAAACGTATCTTATGGCCACCCGCACGGACCAATGCATTGATCTCATCTTCGGCTAACAGCGTGTCACGATCCAATGCAATGGCTACTTTGGTTTCAGCTAAGCCAGCAGCAGTCTCCTCGGCCTGCATTGTTGAACTTTCAACACTGCTTTCTAATTTTCCTAAATCAATGCTTTGCGCCATCTCCATATGACGGGCGATACGGGCGGGAGTAAACCAAGGACTATCCGCATGTTCGGTCATGACAAGGATCATGGAACCGACTTCTATGGCCGTCAAGAATCTGGCCAATCCGGTCACCTGTTGACCTAAATGATGTTTGCGAATATCTGCAGGTAAACCAGCGGTCGGGCGCGAGGCCACATTGATCGAGCGGTCAAAGCCCACCTTTTCAAAAGCCTTATAGTCTAAATCTGCTTCACTTTGGGCATCACCGATATAGACCATGTCCACATCAGCCAAGTGATAGGCTTTCTCTTCTTCTTTAAGGGCATTACGGGTGTACGGTGTGTACTCTTTCAGGCGGCCGGTATCATCAAAATAAGCTAATGTGGCTGAACCATTCACGGCAACCAAAAGACCGCTGCGGGCCTGCCGTGATAATCCATGCGTACCGTAAAAACGGTTTTCCATGGCGACTAAACTTTCATTGGTCGTCAGTAAATAAATCCCGCCGGCATTCAGGTATGATAAGAATTGTTTTTTGGCGGAACTGTCTTCCAATGTGCCGATAGATAAATCATGTGTCCGTTCAAAAAGCACGTCGACGGAGCCGCTGGCAATCATGGTGCGGTTCAAGAGGGCATTGAATGAACGTCCCGGACGGCTATTAAGGAAGGCGGTGTAATTTGATACTTTTAAAATCTCGGGTAAATGGCGGCCGACATAATCCAAGGCCAAGGCCCTATTCACATTCTTCACATTCACTGTGATTGTCTTATAGCCGGACAAACTAACTTCATAAATCCCCTGCAGACGCCCTTTAAGCCGGTTAAACAAGGCCAAGCGATGCGGCCCGTAAAAACCACGTAAAGAAAGCTGGGCCACTTCGCCGTTGGCTGCATTATGGCCACGCCAGCGGATGCTGATCCCATGATTGCCTGTGGTGCGTTCATGCAGCGTGATCAAATTTTCATTAATGAACCTCTCCGGTGAAGATTCAAATATAGCAACATTCTTAATTAAGTCACCCTGACGGCCATCAAGTTCCGGCATGACTTCCCCGGCAGGTGCTTGCGCGACAGCTTGGGCGATCTCATTTAACAATACCCTAGCTTCCAGGGCCAAGATATTTGAAACCTGTTCGGCTTCATCGGCCGTGAAGGCGGTGGTTCTGCGGCGCGCATCGGAGGCAATTATTGCCCGGATGGCCACTGGACGCAATCCATCGGCACGGATAAAGGCACGGGTGTGCGCCATGGCGGCCGGCTCATTAGATTCATGTTGGGCGATATGGCTGATAAATTCGTGGTAATTGATGATCAGGCGTTTGTCATCGCTTTGGGCAAAATACGCCGGGTGATAATACACGCGGTTTTTCACGTTGTTAGCGGCAATGTATGGGCGTGCGGTGGTTGGATCAATATTCAATAAACGGCCATCATTGGTGATGATCACAGTATAAATACCATCCGGCGGGGCCTGGCCGCGGGCCACCAAATGATTATAATCTGTGCGCAAATGATTGACGTACGTGCCCTGACTTAAGTCCGTCAACACATTGCGGAAAGTCATTTTGCCGCTACGAACTTCAAGGATAGCATCAAAGAATGTGACATTGGAACCAGCCTTATTGGCTTGAGCAGCTTGCTCGGCGCTGACAGCTTCGGTATAATTTGGCATTGTATCAAATGCCTTGCGGTAGCTTTCATGCACCTTGATCTTGTCTATCATCGACTGCACACTGAAGGTGGCGGCTTGCGGCTGG
>CAZBJT010000300.1:0-2476 GCA_964492215.1 uncultured Planctomycetales bacterium
TTTAGTCCGCACCACCTTAACCTTCCCGCGTAAACGAATTTCCTTTTCTACCCCTTTCATCAATTTTTTCATACGTTCAAGGGATATGTTCATTCTTTGGCTGGTGGCACCCGTGTAACCGACTCTTCCACTTTTGATCATGTCATAGGATAAAGACACCGATGCAAGTGAGTTATTTATTTCATGTATGAGAAAGCCCAACCTTTCAACCTCATTTTTGTCGATTTTCTTGGTTTGTTCCTCCTCAAATTCTGTCACCGCTTCCGCAATGGCGCAATCCAAAGAATAATTGAGATCTTGGAATTCCTGAGAGCTTATGTTGAATGATTTGGTTCCAACAAACTCTGTGATAGATTGGCAAATAGCCCCGTAGTAATGAACAACTTGAGAGATCGAATAACCAAGCCGTAATGATTCTCGTCCATGATCGGCAGCGTCACCCTTCTTTATCCTATTCTTAATATAAAAATCTTTGCTTTCAATAGTGTCTTTACTTGCTTTGGCTGTGCGTTGTAATACTCCGATGACTTCATCGTAAAAGATAGGCATTCCTTGGTCTAATAACGTTGATGTTGGCTTCGATTCACCGTCGGCGAGCACTTTCTTCTTACATACTGAAATAATTTCTTCTCTATTTTCCTTTAAGAAATCGCACAACATATCGTATCTCCTCATTTATCGTGTCCAGTTTTTTGTTTCAGTTTAGGGAAATACAAGGAATGAATCAATTGAACTAAGGTGTAACGATAGCAGTCCTCGCCCTTATAACAGGACTTTCCAAATAGAATGAATAGTGGGAATGATTTACGTATTGCTGATCACCTTGAATATAATTTCACCTATTTGTTATACCTCGGTATTATTGATTTTATTAGGCCCTCCCGTAGAATATAAAAATAAGATTATTGTAAATTATCAAGGAGGTTGGCATGCAACTAGATCCGATCTCAATCGTCCGCAAGGGCTATCAAGCCTATGTAGAAATAGATCGCGCCGCGATAGAGGCTGTCATTGGCGAAGATTTTCATTTCACAAGCCCTTTAGACAATCATATCGACCGAGAAACCTACTTTAAGCGCTGCTGGCCGAATAGCGAGGCGATCGTTGGATTCAAATTTATCAATTTAATAAACGACGGAGAGCGGGTATCCGTCACCTACGAAGGGCGAGTTACAAGCGGCAAGTGCTTTCGCAATACTGAGATATTGACGGTGCGGAATGGCAAGATCATTGAAGTCGAAGTCTATTTTGGCTGGTCGATCCCGCACGCGGCACCAATGGGAGGTTTCGTTGACCCCGCAGCTCAAACAGTAGTGCAATAACTTCCCTTTTCCATTAAATAGGTTCTAACCTTCTTCAGCCAGCGACCCCAGTATTCCGAATAGCGTAAATGCCTGTGACTAAATAAGTTGCAGGCATTTCGTTTTTGCCCCTTGTTATAGGTTAGAATCTCTTAAAAATTTATTGAAAAATTTGTTGGATAATGGTATATTTACATTGTACATATGAATGATCTTAAATTTGATTGGGACAAGAGCAAGGCTTCATTAAATAAAAAGAAACATGGCATTTCTTTTGAAGAAGCCGTTACTGTTTTTTATGATGATGATGCCTTAGAATATCATGACCCTGATCATTCGGATCGTGAAGATAGATTCTTTATGGTGGGCTTGAGCTTTCGTACGAGGGTTTTATTGGTTTCTCACTGTGTAAGAGAATCCGGTTCACTCATTAGAATTATTTCAGCTAGAAAGGCAACAAAAGAAGAAACCAAGAAATATTGGGAGGAAAAACCATGAGAGCAGAATACGATTTATCAAAAATGAAGTTCCGTCGCAATCCCTATGCCGCTCGCTTAAAGAAGCCAGTCACTATTCGCATGGGTGCGGATATTATCAGCTACTTTAAATCGATGGCTAAAGAAATGGGCGTGCCCTATCAAAATTTGATCAATTTGTACTTAAGAGATTGTGTACAGGCTCATCGTAAGATCGAATGGATCGCTAAATAGTTGCAAAAATCGTCCTGTAAGTGACCCCATTTTATAACCCTTTATAAGGTTTTGGGACCTTGTAAGGGTTTTTCTTTTTTTAGTGTAGAGTGAAGCTAAAGGGAAGGTGCATTGTTCAGGTTTATCGTTCATTAATTTTGTAAGGTAAAATAACTAGGTAATGATATAATAATCAAAAATGTTGTTTAAGTCTTTAGGAGAAATTTTGTCTAATAACCCCTATAAGAAGCTTGCCAAAAGTAATTCATTCCCCGTCGTGTGCATCGGTGCATCTGCAGGTGGCTTAGAGGCGTTGATAGCGCTATTTAATGTCTTACCCAAGAATACTGATATGGCATTTGTGCTGATTTCGCATTTAGAACCTCAGCATAAGAGCGCATTGGTCGAGATCCTTTCGAGAGAAGCATCTCTAGCTATTTGTGAAGCAAAGAATAACATGAGAATAGAACCAGCGCATGTCTATAT
>CAZBJT010000301.1:0-2473 GCA_964492215.1 uncultured Planctomycetales bacterium
TACATCATCCCTTTGGGCCAATTGATAAAAATCGCCAAGCAAGGCCTCAAACAGGCGAATATAATCATTAAACAAGCTGCGGCTTTCCAATAGACACAGATCATGGATCTCCTGGCGCAGCTGCTGCCACAATTCGCTTAATTCATCACTTACCACCCCACCCTTATTAATGGGGAAATCTTCCTTTTCCCAGGAACGGCTGCTTAAATCATCGACGTCAAAACCATTTTCATGCGTGCTTAAGAATTTCTGCACATGGTTGAGGAAAAGCTTATTGGTTTGCGGCGGGCATAAATCCAGCAGCCCTTTCATGAGCCCTAAAATGCGGCGCTTCTTGGCAAATAAATCTTCGTCGAGTGGATATGGCAGCAAAGCCTTTTGATAGGTATTGTATTGAGAAAACAACACGGTCATGACTTTAAGCAAATCATTTCGGGGAAACCACCCCCCGCGGTTCTCCAGGAACAAATACTGGCTGATAAAATCCTCAAAAAGCTTATGCAGCCGCTTGTCCGTGCCTGAGGCCTGCAGTAATTCATCCAGGGCCAAGGCCAAATACTCTTTGCTGTTGCGCTGTATTTTAAAACGGGCGGACAATCCGATCTTAAATGAACAGCCGGCCAACAGCGTATTGATAAAACTATCGATGGTCTGCACCTGGAAATAATGGTATTGGCGTATCACATCCCCCATCAGCACAAACGCCAGCTCGGAGGCTTTTTCGTCGCTGATATTGAGCGGACCTAAAAGGTCTTTGGCTTCAGTGGAGCTTAATTGTTTTAACGCAATGCGCTTGAGGAAGTCCAAGATGCGGGATTTCATTTCCAACGTAGCTTTATTAGTGAAGGTGATCGCGAGTATGGCCTGGATGGGGATGCTTTGCGTCTTGGCTAAATGCAGGGCCAATTGCACATAACGTTTAGCCAAGGCATAAGTCTTGCCGCTGCCGGCAGATGCCTCAACGACGACGACCGCGGGGAAATCAAAAACACTACGTGCCATCAATGCAAGTCCACATGGAATCTTCGAGGATCTCACGGATAACAGCGATGGATGCTTCTAACGTACGCTGGCCGGGTTTTAATCCCCAATCCAGCACATCTTTACCAAAAGAATCCAATTTCTCTACAAGCTTGGCACGCTGCTTGGCGGTGATGGCCAATTGATGCCCTTTGGGAGGGTTATTGGCACTGGTCAAAACTTTAGTCAACATGATGGATGCCTGAATAATATCTTTATCCGCTTCTTTGCGGCTTAATGCCAGGCGTTCCTGTTCCCTCACAAATTGCCGCTCTTGAGGCCCGGTGGCCTGACGGGACACTTTTAAGTCTCCCCATTTTTGCCATAAGGCCTTCTCGGTATCATTAATGCCGATCTCACGGTCGCAAGCCACCGCCACCATGTCTGCGGTCTTGCGTATCAAGGCATTCTTGGCATTCAGGTAAGGCAGCACATAATTCTTAGCAATACGCAAATCTGCATTGTCCATGGCCAAATAATTAATGCTGCCCTTAATGATTTTAAAATCATCATTAACATAAATTTTCTTAGGGGGTGTTTTAGACCAGCGGGTATCGATGTTCTTCAAATAACTTAAAGCACTGATATAACTGCGGGCAAACTCATACTTCTTCACGTCGGGGTTGTTGAGCTTAAACTCGTCGGCGGCGTGGGCCGGGGCAGCGATTAAACCAATCGAGAAAACTGTGAGAAAAATAAAACGAAGTATATAAATCATCATTTTTATCTCTTAAACCAGAAGCCATTACGAATGGGCTGTGATCGCTATAATAGTCATTTGTTTCTTGTCCGGGCCATAACACCAAAAGACACGGTAGGCGCCAGGCGTATTATTTTGGACATAAGCTTCAAAGACTTTACTTTTAACATCCCAAGGGTGATCAATTGAATCATAAGGATGTGTTTTTAAAGAAGGATGTTTGGGGTCCGTTTGAAGATACCCCAAAGACTTCTTAACTTGTTTACATAAAGCGGTCTGCGAGGGACTATTTTCAATTTTCCTTAACTGGTCATCTGCTGTTTTGGTAAACACCAAATTAAACATAAAATGACCCGTTAATGCGCATATTTTGAGAAATCTTCACGGGCTTTGACCAGCCGCCCTTTCTTGGCGTCCTCAAGTCCGGCTTTGACTTTTTGGGCAGCTTCTTTATTTTTAAAAAGCCACTGCTCATGGGCAGGGATGGTGACCTGGGGGTCTAAAATGATCTGGCCGATGGCATTCCGGTAAACCTTATAAATATTGGTTTTGACCATATTCTTGCTTTTTCCCAAAGTGATACGGCTTTTAGAGTCGAGCTTTACTTCTGCCACTTCCTCAAAATGCGCGTCTTTTACAATGTCTTCTTTAAACATAACCGCCACCTCCCTATCTGCTATAAATGTACCACATGGTGGGAATAAATACAAGTGGGAAAAAGTACATATCCCACTATGACGCAGGCCAGTCTAA
>CAZBJT010000302.1:0-2472 GCA_964492215.1 uncultured Planctomycetales bacterium
CATGAGGGTCTGTGCAGCAGCCCGAAAATACGGTGTTATCCTAAGACCCTTAGGCAATGTCATCGTGCTCATGCCACCGTTGTCTATTTCTATCGAAGAGCTAGACCTATTGATGATGGCAACGTATAGAGCCATAGAAGAAATAACATGATTATAAACAATCCGAAATCAAATAAAGACACGACTGTCTACGTCGCCATGAGCGGCGGGGTGGATTCGTCGGTTGTAGCAGGCTTAGTCAAGGAAGCCGGCTATAATACCGTCGGGGTGACCATGTGCTTTAATATCACGCATAATGACGGCAAGGCGTCCTGCTGCGGCATTGACGGCATTGCCGATGCCAAGCGTGCGGCTGAAATCCTGGACATCCCGCACTATGTATTTAACTTTGCCCAAGACATCAATGAATACATCATCGATGATTTTACCAATGAATACTTAAGCGGCCGCACGCCCAATCCTTGTGTGCGCTGCAACCAGCATTTAAAATTCGGTACCCTTTATCAAAAGGTGAAGGCCTTAGGGGCGGATTATTTAGCCACCGGGCATTACGGCAAGATCGGCTACAATCAAGCCCGGGCTCACTTTGAATTAAAGAAGGCCGATGACCCTAAGAAAGACCAAAGCTATTTCCTTTACAGCATGAAGAAAGAAACATTATCGTCGGTGTTATTCCCCTTAGGCGGCATGACCAAGGTCGAGGTACGTGAATTGGCGCATAAGTATGGCTTGAATACCGCCAATAAACCCGAGAGCCAGGACATTTGTTTTGTGCCGGCCGCCGGGTATAAGAAATTCCTAGAAGACCGGGTAGGCAAGGAAGCTTTCGTGGAAGGTGACTTTATCGACGATGTGGGTAAGGTCGTGGGCCGCCATAAAGGCATTGCCAATTACACCATCGGCCAGAGGGATAAATTAGGCATTGCTTTAGGCTATCCGGTTTTTGTGTACAAGATCGACCGCGCCACCAACACCGTGCATGTGGGTAATTTAACCAAACTTTACGCCAAGGGTTTTATTGCAGGGCAAGTCAACTGGGTGAGCATGCAAAAACCTCAAGAAACCATAGAAGTCATGGCCAGAATTCGTTATAATTCTCCTGAAGTTAAAGCGTATGTCACAGCTATTGAAGGGGGCGTTCAAGTTGAATTCGCCCAGCCGCAAAAATCGGTGACACCTGGTCAGTCCGCGGTTTTCTACGACGGGGATGTGGTTTTGGCCGGTGCCATTATCGACACACCGATTGCTTGCAATGCGGATGACCTTAAGCTTATAGCCGTGGCCTAATAACCGGAGAATGTTCAGATGAAAATATTATTTGCCCTTATTGCCGCCTTCTTGGTCTTGATCCCTGTCCGCGATGCCGCCGCCACCCGCGAACCGAAACCACCCGCCGACGGCAGCTGGCGCACGTATGACAATAAAGGCAATTTAGCCACTGAAGAGTTTTACACTAATAAAGAATTAAACGGCGACATCAAATTCTTTTATCCTTCCGGCGCCTTAAAATCCATTACTACTTATGTGCAGGGCAAGCGTTCAGGGATAGGCCGTACGTTTTATGAGAGCGGCAATGTCGAGAGCGAATCCATTTATGTAGACAATGATTTAAGCGGGCGCAGCAGTCATTATTATCAAACCGGTGAATTGCAAACGCAGTCGATCTACGTCAACGGCACCCTCGAAGGGGAAATGAGGACATATTATAAGAATAAAAATTTGAAACAACAGGCGACCTATAAGAATGGCCTGTTGCAGGGAGAGGTGCTTAATTACACCGAAGACGGTAAGCCCCAGAGCGAAGAAATCTATAGAGATGGTACGTTGCTCACCCGTACAGACAGCAAGGATGAAGTTTTGAGCTCAGACCTTAAATCCGCCCCGGCGGCTGTTAAACAACCATTAACCGAAGCACCCCCGGAAACACCTAAAGCACCTATTGTCAAAGAAGTGCCTAAGCCGACATCCAAAGATGTGCCGCCAACTGCGCCTAAAGCAGAAGCTAATAAAGAACCGAAAATGGAACAGGCGCCGCCGGCTTCAGATAAGAAACTTTCGCAAACGTAATTTTTATTTATACAACATAAGAGGTAGCTGTGGCCTTCGCAAAGGTAGCAGCTACTTTTTACTATAGGAGAGAGAAATGATTTCATTGAATATCGACCGCTTAAACGGGTTTGTCAGCGACGCTGAATTAAAGGCCATGGCGCCGGCTATCAAGGCCGCGCATGAGGCTTTGCACAATAAGACGGGCAAGGGGGCTGAATTTACCGGCTGGGTCAATTTACCATCCAGCATCCCGGATAGCTTTATCAAAGAATTGAGTGTATTGGCTGCCCAGGTGCAAAAGGATTCCGATTGCATTGTGTCGATCGGTATCGGAGGTTCTTATTTAGGTATACGCGCCACGGTCGAGTTCTTAGGTGGCACTAAGCTGCCCATTTATTATGCCGGGCATAATATGTCGAGCGA
>CAZBJT010000303.1:0-2431 GCA_964492215.1 uncultured Planctomycetales bacterium
TTTGATGCGTGATTTGTTTCGGGGCTGTAAATACCGTGGCCTGACGGGCGCTGCGTATACCGGTGTCGGCCCTCACCGCACGTTCATGCTCATTGAGCTTTTGGCGTTTGAGTTGAATGCGGGTTTTCTTGCGTTTGCGTATCTCTTCGCGGTCGGGTCGAGAAATTTCCCCGGCGGCCCTCAACAGCGCGATGCGCTGTTCCCGGGGCAAGTGCGCCAATTCAACACTATTTTGTACCACATCCTGAAGCAAGGCGATGCAGGCATCGATTTGCTCTTTGGAATATTTAGGGTCGTTGATCTTTTCCCCGGGTATCAAGGGCTCGTCAGTTTTCATAAGGGTCATTTATGGCTTATAGGTTCAAGGAAAGCGCGGAATTTTTCTATCTCATCAATGTCGAGGGTAGCCTGGTCGATGGTAAAACCTAATACATGCCCCCCGGCCTTATGATCGTCGGTCAAAAAATGCAAATGAATACCAGGCACATTCATGCCCGCGGCATAGCTGGGGCACCAAAAACCGACCATGGTCCCTTCCACTTCGCTCATGTCAAAAATCTGTTGTTGATTCTTTACCACTTCACTTAATGGCGGGTAGGGTAATTTTTGCTTAGGCACACTGCGCAGCTTAAGTACCTGGAATTTGCCCTTGACCTTGATGGCATAAAAAACATTCTTGTCAGGCAACAGGCCTTGTAAATAGGTCCCAAACTGTTTTTCATCCATATGGTCTTTGATGGCGAATGTTTGGGTAGACTTAAAAAATGTCACGGTGAGAAAAGGAACGGTCATAGCATCCTCTGCCACGTGGACATGCCCGTCGGAGGTGACTTGATAGAACTGGCCGTCTAAGACCACCATTTCACCATCCAAGCCGTCAAATGTCCCCAAACCGAAATCGCCGTAGGGGCGCATTTCCTTGATAGTGTAAATGCCTTTGTATTGCCCTCTGGAAAGCAAATCGATTGTCGAGACCTGCGTCATCTCTTGGGGCTGGTCAGCATAGGCCATGCCCAACGCCATAACAAATAAAACAGCGAATAATATGTTTTTCATGAAGACATCATACCAAATAAGACCCCAAAAACCTTTTAAAACTTTTGTTCGCATGCCGGATAGGCAGCGTGTCCGCCCCCTTTAACTCAGGAATCAGGTATTCATGCCGTGCTCTTTTATTGATATTCGATATTATAAATCTCAGAGGCTTTAATGAACCACGGCTCCTTGACCCCTGCGGCTTGCCATTCTTGAAAAGCGGGTAAACCTAAAATGGCCCGGCTGTAATCAAAAGCCAGCCCTTCTAATGACACACCATACGTCCTAAAACGCGTGACCACCGGGGCGAACATGGCATCAGCCACGGTAAAATGCCCGAACAGGAACGGCCCCTGGGCCTGGCACTGCCTGCGGCAGGTGCTCCAAATATCGATGATACGGGCAATGTCTTTTTCAACCTCGGGCGTGCGGCCGCGGCCGGGGTAAGTGCCGCGTAAATTCATGGGCATGTGTGTCCTCAATGAAACAAAGCCCGCATGCATTTCCTGGCTGATGGAACGCGCAAAGGCCCGGTCCTCGATCTTTTGCGGCCACATGCTCTTCTCCGGAAAAAGTTCAGCGACATATTCGCAAATAGCCAATGAGTCCCAGACTTTGACCGTGTCATTGATCAAAATAGGCACCTTGCCGTTGGAAGAATATTTTAATATCTCCACCTTATAATTACCGGCATATAAAGGGATCAAGACTTCATCGAAGGGAATATCAAAAAACTTCAAGAGTATCCAGGGCCTCAATGACCAGGACGAATAATTCTTATTACCGATGATGAGTTTCATTTTGGCAGGCATGCATCATTCCTCTCGCTAAAGGGATAGTCAATATAACCTTCCGGGCCTGCGGCATAAAAGGTGTCGGGCTGAGGCTCATTAAGCGGTGCATTCTCTGCGAACCTGAAAGGCAAATCGGGATTGGCAAGAAACAGCTTTCCAAAAGCAACCGCATCGGCTTCCCCAGCGGCGATGACTTGTTCAGCCGTATTTTTATCAAAACGCTCATTGGCAATAAAGACCCCGCCGAAAAGTTTCTTTATTTGCGGCCCGATGCTATTCTCACCTAAGGATTCACGGGCACAGATAAAAGCAATGCGCCGTTTCCCTAATTCTTGGGCCGCATAACCGAATGTCGCCAATGGATTGGAATCGCCCATGGAATTAGAATCACCACGGGGAGCCAAGTGCATCCCCACCCGCCCCGCACCCCAGACAGATATGACAGCATCCGTCACCTCAAGCATCAGACGGGCCCGGTTCTCGATCGTGCCGCCGTAACGGTCTGTCCTTTTATTGCTGCTATCTTGTAAAAACTGATCGAGCAAATACCCATTGGCCCCGTGTATCTCCACCCCGTCGAAACCCGCGGCCTTGGCATTAAG
>CAZBJT010000304.1:0-2411 GCA_964492215.1 uncultured Planctomycetales bacterium
TGCCCTTAAGGTTAAGTGGATGCTGTTTTTTATTAATGGTCAATGTGATTTGCATAGGACTATAGACTGAGCTCCTCGATCGCTGATTTTAAACTGACCCGAAATATATGCTGCTTGTATTCAGTGGAACGCGTGTCATAAATGCTTGTAGTCAAATGTTCCATGGCTTTGGCACCAAGGTCGACGGATGATGTGCTTTTATTTAAGAAATCTTCCAAGATAGGATCACGCTGGGCAAAGCTCACCCCATTATTAATGCCAATACGGGTATTGCTCCATTGCTTGACCTTCAAATTAGCCTTAAGACAAATAGCTAATAAGGGAATGTCCACATGCATGGTCTTTTTGACCCGGCGATAAGCGACGCGCGCGGTAGGGTCTTTCTTGATCGTCACATGGGTAAATAACTTTTCGGAGCGTGCGGCATTCTTAAAAAAATCTTCCGCAGAAATAACTTCAGGCTGACCATCCGGCCCTAAAAAATGCATCTTGGCATCCAAAGCGATCATTACCGCACCCATTTCCGTCCAGGTATAACGGCAGGTTAAGTTACCCCCTACTGTTGCCATGTTGCGGATGGTATTGGTGGAAATATTACGGCACACCGTATGCAACACTTTTAAATTGTCCGTCAATAAAGGGCTGACAAAAAGATCATTGATAATGGTCATGGCCTTGATGGTCAAGACGTCTCCATCGAGGCTTACACCTTTTAAATCCGTAACCTTAGATAGGCTTAAGACATTTTTAGCTGTCTTCGTGCCCTTGGTCTTAAGCAGCTTCATGCTGTTAAGCAAAAAGGTCCCCCCAGCCAACACTTTAACATCTTCCAGCTCTTTATAAAGCTTGGCGGCTTCAAGGGAATTCTTAGGCAAATGCAGGGTTAAGGGATTCAATAACATAGAGGAAAGTATAACAAAAATAGCTGTTTTAGCCAAGTATTCCGTTACAAAAGGCTGATTACTTCAGAGGGCAGCCGGTTTAATTCCTGGCTGCCTAAAACCTTGATCGACCAGCGCAAAAGGGCCAATTTCTGGGTTAGCTTCTCATCCGGCTGCTGGATATTCTGTAAACGGTTACGTGACAGGAAAAGTATCTTGCGTAATGTCGTAAAAACGATCCTGGCCTCACGCGCACGGCTGCTGCCCTTGATGATATCCTGCAAGTCTTCATAGGCTTGTTGACTGACCACCGAATTATAATGGTCCATTTTCTGTATTAAGGCCTGCACCATGGACTCAAAATATTGATAGCGGTCTAAGACCACTAAGGTGTGCATGATCTCTACTTGCACGAATGGCGAATCGCTGCGGTTAAGCCTCCGGATCAATACATGAATGATGCCCGGTTTGGCTTTCGCCAGGACATCGGGCGCATCCTTTTCCTTGAACACCTTAACGGCGGCTGCACATTTATAAGCACCTAGGGAATCATCGCTGATCATGGCTAAAAGAATTTCCTGGGGCTCATCCGCATACTTCTCGGCATACCCGTCTAATAAGGCTTTATCATCAAAAATGGCACCCGAGGCGATATCGGCCTGATCAATATCTTCTTTTTGCTGGGCAAAAGCAGAAGGCATTGCCAATAAAGAAAGTGCAAATAATAAAAATAAGGCTCTCATGATAGCTCGTCGAAATCCAAAGAAATATCCAATGCTTGATGTGAGTGGGTCAAAGCACCGATGGAGATACGATCAACACCGGTTGCGGCATATTTTCTCACATTTATCAGGTCGATGCCGCCGGAGGCTTCCAACAATATCTTGCTCTTAATCTTATTACGTTCATTGACCGCCCGCTTAACCTGGGCCACGGTCATATTATCTAACAGAATAATATCAGCCTTTGATTGCAAGGCTTCCTGAAACTGAGGCCACGTATCGACCTCCAATTCAATTTTTTTACGCGTGGTGGATTTAAGTTTTTGAACCGCCTCAATAAGTGAATGCTTATGCACGCAGGCCACCCGGTGATTATCTTTGATCATGGCCATGTCGTTTAAATTAAAACGATGATTCAACCCGCCGCCGCACTGCACCGCATAACGTTCGAATGACCTTAATAAAGGGGTAGTCTTACGTGTATCCATGATAGCACTTTTGTAAGGCTTGATGGCATCCGTAAATAAACGTGTTTTAGTGGCAATGCCTGACAGAAAGGATAGAAAATTGATCGCCACCCTCTCTCCCGATAATAAAACACGGGCAGGTCCGGAGATTTTGGCCAATACCGTACCCTTACAGACTTTTTGACCGTCTTTGACTAAAGCTTTAAAATTTACCCGAGGGCTCAAGGTCTTAAAAACTTCATGACTAATCGATAAACCGCAAATAACCCCGTCGGCCTTGGCGATTAATTTGGCCTTAGATTGGAAATGTTGGGGAATCAAACCATTGGTTGTGATGTCAC
>CAZBJT010000305.1:0-2396 GCA_964492215.1 uncultured Planctomycetales bacterium
GTATCTTGGAAAAGAATAAATGCAGACAACTTAAGATTCAGTATTTTAGGTGTTTTGGCTTTGTTGGCATATGTTCAACCGGCCATGGCCCGTGAATTTGCCGATATTTATACGGAATGCGGTATCGGTGCCATCATTGCCCCACGGAATGCGGCTGTTGCAGCTGTTACCAACGTTACCTGGGATTCCGGTACGACGGCCATCAGCTCAAACATTACATCTCCCTCGACATGTAATGGCGGTCAACCCAAGACAGCTGCTTTTATCCATAACTCTTATAAGTCTTTATAGAGCGATTTAGCCAGCGGCAACGGTGCCTATTTGGATACCTTGGCGTCATTGGCCGGTTGTCCTCTGCAAGATCAGGCTAATTTCAAAGCAGCTTTGCGCCAGGATTTTGCTAAAGTCGTGGCAGAACCAGGCTATAGCAATAAAAGCCAGTTTGAAAAATCAGAAGCCTTGTATAATTTATTGTACAAAGATCTAGAAACTGTTCAACAAAGCTAATCTCATCAATAAAAGGGATACGTCCTCTCGGGGGCGTATCCCTTTTTAATTAGACCTGCGGTGCCTTTGTCCTTCCCCATTCATTCAAATATAAAAAGATTCCTCGCTGTTTGTATCGTTTTATTATGCTTTAATACCCCGGCCTTGGCGTCGTCGGATGAAGCGGCCATTATTCAGAAAGCCAAAGAGCTTAAAATTGCCCAACAACCGACATGGCGTAAATTGCTTCATGATGACCATCAGCAAAGTGTGGTTTTGACCGACAGTTTTTTTCTGACCCCCAATGGCCGTCGAGACCCTGAAGCTGAACTGGCCGCCACCCTGCATGCGTATTTCCTGCCGTGGGGGAGTGACCCTAATCAACATGCCCGTTGTCAATTTCCGGCGCGGTATTATTGGCTCGACCAGCAGCTGCCTTTGCCTGATTACAATGTGAATGAAGATAAATGCCAGAATTTACAGAAGTGGGCGTTGTTTAATAGTGTTAAGTCAATCAGTGTTCTTTTGGTGAGTGGATATTTTGGCAATCCGGCATCCACCTTCGGGCATGCTTTTCTTAAATTTAATACTGATTCCAGCGACGATAAACAAGGCCTGTTTGATTTAACGCTGAGCTACGGGGCCATGGTGCCGGACCATGAAAACGGTGTGCTGTATGTCGTGCGCGGCCTTTTTGGTGGGTATAAGGCGGGGTTTTCCGACAAATATTTTTACACGCAGGACATGGTTTATTCCCGCACGGAGTTTAGGGATATTTGGGATTATAAATTGGCATTAACGGAATATAAGCGCCGTTTATTGATGCTGCATATTTGGGAGCTGGCCGGTAAAAAATTTGATTATTACTTCCTGGATAAGAATTGTGCGTATCGGTTAGGTGAATTGCTGGAGTTGGTCATCGATGATTATTTGGTGCATAACGGGTTGTTTTGGTATTTGCCGGTGGAATTATTTTACCGTCTAAAGGCCAGCGGCCTGATTGAATCGGTGCATTTTGTCCCATCCAGCCAGCGGGTGTTATATCATCAATTAAAATTGCTCAAGCCCCGTGAGATTGAGGCCGTCAATGCCATTATCAAAGAGGGCAGTAATTCCATTCCGGCCCATTTAAGTGCTTTTCCCGCCGATCGGCAAATGATTATGCTAGATAGTTTGCTGGCTTATGAGCAATACCGGTTGATTGCCGAGCAGCCTAAATCCAGTGATGAAGCCAAAGGCGGCTCTAAACGGCAGATTTTTAAAGATCAGGTGTTGTTGGCCCGTTTGCAAATGCCGGCGCATGAACGGCCCAGTGTCGATATTAAAGCGCTGGCATCCCCGGCCGATGGTTCCAGGCCCATGGCCTTCGGCGCTGCGGTTGCCAGTGACAAGAAATACAAACGTCCTTTTTTACGCCTGAATTATTCGCCTTTTAAGCTTGAGATGGTGGGGCAAAATAGTTTGGAAGGCAATGAATTTGTGCTTTTGGATACAGCGGTGGGCGTTTTAGAGGATGGAAGCAGGGCTTTTGTCGACCAGGTCGATATCGTGCGCATATTAAAACTCAATACATTAGCGGTACCTGTGGTGGATGAGAACCGGCTTTCCTGGGAATTGTCTTTGGGGGCCCGTCGCATTGACCCGACGGATGAAGGCCGTTACGATGGGGCAGGAGTGTTTGGGGTGGGTTATGCCTGGAGTTTATCCGACCATGTATTAGGTTACGGGATGATCGATATGGCCGGGCATACGGTCGTACCCTATGCGCGTTTACGCCCTCATTTAGGTTTGCGTTTTGATTTAGGCCGCACCAAGGCATGGGTTTACAGCGGTGGGGAAACGGTCAATTATAAGGGGCGATTCCGTGAGATTTGGGGAGGGAAGATGCAATATCAATTAAATTCCCGATG
>CAZBJT010000306.1:0-2392 GCA_964492215.1 uncultured Planctomycetales bacterium
GGTAAGATCAAGTACTTCATTGATGCTAGAAAAGAAACATAAGAAACTTAAAGTCCATTACACGTGGATTTATGTGACCGAACGCTGCAACTTGCATTGCGACTATTGTTTTTTTAGGCACATGCACGGGCGGGAAATATCTTTAGAAGCAGTCGAGCAGTTATTTCTACTGTTCGAGCGAGAAGAGACTGCTCCTTCAACGCTGATATTCAGCGGCGGGGAGGCTTTTTTAGCTAAAGAAAACCTCTTTAGAATTCTCAATGAAGCTCACGTTCGTTTTAAAGACACCTCATTACACATTCAAACTAATGGCTTACTCATCGATGATGAATCAATTACCAAATTACGTACGCTAGGTGTAAGTCTTGAATTTGGAATTGATGGCTCCATGAAAACCACCATGGAGCATCGCTGTGGATTAAAGCCTGCCTCCTATCAAAAATTGACAGAGACGATTCAAAAGTGTGTGGCGGCCGGTATTCGTTGTGGTTCCACCATGACGGTCCATCCGCATGAAGTGCAGCACATGGAAAAGGGTCTGGATTATTTAAGAAGCATAGGCATCCCTCATGTGGATGTGACGCCTGCGGCGTTTATGCCCTGGACCCCTGAGCTCGTCGCACAGTTTAAGACCAACTATTTAGCCTTAGCCCGTCGTCCGGAACTGCGCAAGATCATGTACGCCAATGAAGACATTGAATGGATCACTCCCGGCGTTATGGATTTAAGCCTTCATCCACCTGGCTATCTTTTTGGCGGTGATCCTTTTCTATGCCTACCGGAAGAAAAGCGTGTCGAATTTACTCTTTGGGATCCTTCTAACTGGAAGATCAAGCCCGAAATACTTTCTATTTACGAAGAGGCCTATGCCAAGATGCACAAACAGCATGCCCGCTTGCCTTACAGAGAACATGTTTGCCATAATTTTGAATTGATGAACACGATGATGGGCAAAGAGTATATGAACACATGGGCGATTAACGATATCATGCGGTTTTTGACCCGCACACACCTGACCTTAAAACTTAAGAAATACGAGTCATGATCAAGCACATTAATCATGTATGGCTGTTTTTTACCGACCGCTGTAATTTGGGCTGCGGCTACTGCTTTTATAAATACCGAAGCCAGAGTCAGGTGATTACTCTTTCGACATTTCAGAACATCCTCGACTATATTCGACCTGTCGCTCCGGCGGAGTTTGTGTTCTCAGGGGGTGAGCCTTTGATGGATGCTGAGCGACTTAAAGAAATGATCACCGTGATCCATGAGTAGGGTTTAAGCCGTTACATGTCGGTGCAAACCAATGCCACGCTCCTTGATGGACCCTTAATGGAATTCTTTTTGAAACATGGCGTTAATTTGGAAGTGGGAATTGATGGGGATGAGCCAACCACCCAGCGCAATCGGCCGGGCATCGGTGAGTATTATTATCGGGACATTGTGCGGGGGGTCAATTTGGCCGTTGGCTCCGGATCTTCGATGACAGCCACGATGGTGGTCCATCCGTCCAGCGTTGCCAAATTATCTGATAATGTCAAATATTTGGCTGATATGGGACTTAAGTCTTTGGAAGTGCATCCGGCGTTCTTGGAAGTCTGGGACGAAGAGTCTTCCCATATTTTTTTAGACCAATACCGCAGGGTTTGTGCCTGGGAATTAAAGGAAAACCGTCAGGGTTTGATTGGTCGCGGATACAGCCAACCATCCCGTGGCATGTGGGATTTATTAGCGGTTCCAAGTGGTAAGGTCCTCGCTAATTGGCTTTTATTATCTTATCCTGAGGCGGTGCGTGAATGCATGTATTTGATGGATTTTAGTAAAGATGCATCCGGAGAATGGCTTCCTACGGCTAAACCATATTTTCAAGCGTTAGAACAGCATGTGATAGATCATCCCCGTTGCAGTTACCGTAGTATCAGTAATTTTAATGCATCTTACGCGGCACAAACACCTCCTGGTCGTAAGTATGAAGAAAGGGTCACGCGTTATATTGACCTTTGTGAAAAGATCGAGGCCATTGATCATAAAATCATGGGGACTTTTGCATGGCAGCGATAAGGTACGAAAGCCTTTTAGTCGAACAAGCCTTAGGGCGTGAATATGCCGCAGAGATGGACCGTGTTCTTAAAGGAATGTCCGGGCTTAATGATATCAAAGTATTGATCGGCGATTTTGAAAAAAAATTTGCTAAGTATATAGGGGTTGAGAATGCCATTGCTGTCAATTCCGGGAGTGATGCTTTGAAAATGGCTTTGCTGGCAGCAGGGGTGGGCCCCGGCGATGAAGTGATTGTTCCGGACCTGACATATCAGGCCGTGGCCTTGGCGGTATTTTATTGCGGGGCCAAGCCCGTGCCGGTGGATGCGCATCGAGGCGATTTGCAAATGGA
>CAZBJT010000307.1:0-2369 GCA_964492215.1 uncultured Planctomycetales bacterium
GGCATTAAAACGCCTATTATCGGTGATTTTCACTTCAACGGCCATACCCTGTTAAATAAGAATCCCGAAACAGCCAAGCTATTGGATAAGTACCGCATCAATCCCGGCAATGTGGGTAAGGGCAAGCTGCATGATGATAACTTTGCCCAGATCGTTAAGATTGCCGTCGAGCATAACAAGGCCGTGCGCATTGGTGTGAATTGGGGTTCTTTGGACCAGGAATTATTGACCGAGCTCATGGATGCCAATGCCAAATCAAGTGAACCTCAAGATTTCAGTGACGTCACCCGTGAGGCCATGGTGCAAAGTGCTTTGCGCAGTGCGGAATATGCGTTAAAACTTGGTTTACCTAAAGAGAAAATTATCTTAAGTGTGAAGATGTCGGTGTTACAGGATATGGTGGCCGTTTACCAGCGCCTGGCGCGTGAATGTGATTTTGCTTTGCATTTAGGCTTGACCGAAGCCGGCGCGGATATAAAGGGGGCTGTGTCTAGTGCTGCCGCTTTATCCATCCTTTTGCAGCAGGGCATCGGCGATACCATCCGTGTGTCTCTGACGCCCCAGCCTAATGTGTCCCGTGCCAAAGAAGTAGAGGTGTGTAAAGAGATCCTGCAATCCATGGGCTTCCGTTATTTTGCCCCTTCGGTGACCAGCTGCCCGGGATGTGGGCGCACCAGCAGCAATTACTTCCAATATTTGGCGCAAGATATTAATGCGCACATCAAATTAAAAATGCCGATCTGGCAAAAGAAGTTTCCCGGTGTGGAACAGATGAAAATTGCGGTCATGGGTTGTGTGGTCAATGGCCCCGGCGAAAGCCGTCATGCCAATATCGGCATTAGTTTGCCCGGCGCTTCTGAAAAGCCTATTGCCCCTGTTTACATTGACGGTAAAGAGTCCATCACGCTGAAAGGCGACCGCATTAAAGAAGAATTTATTCAGATACTCGAGAATTACATCGAAAAAAAATATCGATCACAGTGATTTTAAAGCATCGAGCACTTCGGTATTGTGGCCCTCGGGTTTGACTTTTTCGAAGATCTTGGCAATTTTGCCATTTTTATCGATGATAAAGGTGGTGCGGGCAACACCCATGTATTTCTTGCCATACATGGATTTCTCCACCCATACCCCATAATCCTGGCAGATCTTCTTGTCCTCGTCAGCCAAGAGGGGATAAGGCAATTGGAATTTATGGATGAATTTATCGTGGGACTTAAGTGAATCAGGGCTGACGCCTAAAATGACCGCACCAAGCTGCTTGATGGGTGTATACCCATCCCGAAATCCGCAAGCCTCAACCGTACAACCCGGGGTGTCATCTTTAGGGTAAAAGAACAACACCACATTTTTTCCTTTAAAATCTTTTAAGGCAACAGTGTTACCATCGCTGCTGGGCGCTTTAAAATCCGGTGCTTTTTGGCCTTCCTTAATCATATTTCCTCCAAGATTTGGTTTTGCTGTCATAAATTTCTTTAACCACACGGCTTGGTTCAATTTTATCTTCTAAAGGCCAGGCCGTTGCTTCCAATTTATTGCCGTCAATATCATAAAAATACAGCGACCAGGATTTAGCGCGTTTCTTGGCGTATTCAATCTTGACCCCGTTTTTCTCCAAATGTGCCACCATGGGCTCAAAATCATTGGCATGGATACGGAAAGAAAAGTGATTGGCCCCAAGCCCTTCGTGAGAGAAGGGGTGATTATTGTTAAGGTCGGTGGCTTGGATAATCCCTAACAGCGACGGGCCGCAATCCAGGAAATATTCAATACCCGGCTTGGAAGGTTCACGCTCGGTGACTTTCAAACCAATCACCTCGGTGTAAAATTTAACGGTCTTGTCCAAATCACGCACATTAAAAGCCACGTGATCAATGCCTTGAATCTTGATCATAACTTAATCCTTTTCTCAATCTTACGTTGTTTGAATGTCAGGTATTCGGTGTATCCGACGCTTTTGGCTAAATCTGCGGCCTTATCAAAATCTTTACCCACATCTTTGGGGTCATGCGCATCAGAACCAAAGGTGAGCAGCACACCGGCCTCGCGGTAAATCTTCAAGCAATTAGGGGCCGGGTACATTTCACCAATAGGTTTGCGTAAACCAGCCGTATTGATTTCAATAGCTACACCGGTGTCCTTAAAAATCTTAGCGGTGGCCATGATCTCGTCGGTCAAATCAATAGTAGGCCGGGCCCCAAATTTTTTAGGCAAATCCGGATGGCCGATGATATTAAAGAATCCCGTCTTGGCACTTTGACGCAAGAGGGCATAGTATTTACGATAGACTTCATTCACATCATGTTTCTTCCAATACTCGCGGGTGGCCGGGTCATCAAAAGCCCAGTCATCGATAAAATGCACAGACC
>CAZBJT010000308.1:0-2352 GCA_964492215.1 uncultured Planctomycetales bacterium
AAAATCTTTATGCCCCGGCGTATCGAGCAAATTCAGGCGATAGCCGTCATAATCAAATTGCAGCACCGTTGAGGAAATAGATATGCCGCGTTTCTTCTCAAGCTCCATCCAGTCGGACGCGGTGTCCCTCTGGCGCTTATTGGCGGTGACAGAACCGGCCAAACCCAAAGCACCGCCATAAAGCAAAAGCTTCTCGGTTAATGTGGTTTTACCAGCGTCGGGATGCGAAATGATGGCAAACGTGCGGCGGCGGGCGGTTTCATTTTTTATATCATCATGCATATTGACTTAAGTGGTACCGCGGGCGTAATCGTCCTGGATGCGGATGATATCTTCTTCGGTCAAAACTTCCCCGCAGGCGACTTCAATGAATGACAGGGGCATGGTGCCGGTATTGCCGATGCGATGCACGGCACCCAACGGCACATCCACCACACTGCCAGGGCTGACCGGGATTTCGACCCCGTCGACTACAGCCAGGCCTTGCCCGTGAACAATGATCCATTTTTCAGAGCGGTGTTGGTGTTTTTGTAAACTAAGCCTGGCCTGCGCATTGACTTCAACGCGCTTGATCCAGACCCCATTTTCCTGATAAAACTTTTGATATTTGCCCCACGGGCGGACGGATTCTTCGATCATATTAGTTATATGCAAAAAGTGAGGTTGAATAAATGTTTTTCCACAGCACCAGTGCCTGTATCATCAAGAAGAAAACAACAGCAATGACATACTGCCATGCCCACCAGCCGGCATTCTTTTTTAATAAGCGAAAGATAAAGACCACACCAAAAACTGTGGCAATGATCTCTAATGGCGTTAAATAAATGAAATACCGGCAATTCAAGTACCCGATTGTATCATCGGAAAGGCGTTCGCGAAACTTATAATATGCTAACAAGGATCCCGTAAAAAGAAAAATCAAAACCCCACAAGAAGCGATCCTTTTGAATACCCCTGACATGAAATCAGGCAGTAAACCGTTTCTAAAACGGATGAATGCGTAGATCAGCGCCAGGAAGACAAAAGAAACCAGATAGCTTAAAGGAAAAACCCCGTCGATCAGCATCACCACATTCGGCACATGATACGGGCAAAGCACGCCGTGAGAAGACGCCAGCCAAAAATAGTATACACATACGGCGAAAGGAGCCAATGTTAAAAAAATAAATTTCTTAAGCTGCTGACGTTGCTTTAACCACAATAAAAGACTAATCACAAAAATCTGCCCAATACTGATCACCACCGTTAAAACCAATAAACAGTGGATGATCCCAAGCGTTTTCCAACTCTTTTTATCCTCAGGCGCCTCCTGCAGTTTAAGGAAGGTCAATAATTGCCAAATGCTCAGTAAAAACCATAAGGCATATGGCCGGGCCTCTGACCCATAGGCTAAAACCATATAAGAACTCAATGACACAACCACAGATAAAAGGGCTGCCCAACAGGACACATTCACACAAAAATAATGAAAAAGCATAACAATAGCTAGAGACATGCAAATATTACTGATCGTCCGTAACAGCATTTGGCTGTAGAGGTGATACACCCTTCCCTCGCCTTCTTTCCATGGATAAGGAAAACGGTATTGAGCGGCGCTTAGGAATGATTTTTGTAAAATATAAAACAAAGGCGCATTGTTTCCTTCTCTAATATCCCCTTTGATGATCTTGCCAAAAGAAGAACCTTCGATGGTCTGGACCTGGGTGTACAGTTCATCGTTCCATAATACTTTACGGGCCGATAAGCAATACCCCAATGCTAAACACATCAGGAAAACAATCACCACCATACGGCCTAAGGAGCTTTTTAAATTTAGCATATTTAGTAACACATCAATTGCAGCATGTTCTCATCTACGGGAACGCTGGGATCTTTTAATTTCATTTGAGCCAGTAAAACCAATTGGGTGGCCCTTTGCCTGCCTGTATTCAACTGCTCAACGAGGCCTTGCCGGGGATCGGTGAATTGGGCGCTTAAGATCGGCATGTACACAACGGATGAGGCTGTTATCATGGCGGTGGCCCGGGGATCTAGGCTCAAGGCGGCCTGCAAAATGACCATGGCATCGGCATAACGCTGCTGCTGAAGGTCGATCATCCCCCAATTGTAGTAATACCAGAAAAATTGAGGATTGAGCGTTACTGCCTTGCGATATGATTCAATGGCTTGCGGGACATTCCCTTCTTTGTAATAACAATACCCCAAAAGACCGTATACTTCCGGTACCTTGTCCCCCAAGATGCTGTGTATCTTTTTAAAATAGGTGCGGTAAAGTTTTAAATAATTAGCATCGGATGATTGGAATAAATATTTGAATGTTTCCGGGCGCAGCCTGTCCAATGATTGCATTTG
>CAZBJT010000309.1:0-2341 GCA_964492215.1 uncultured Planctomycetales bacterium
ATGCGGGGCATAATCGGTGAGGACACCGATGACTTTCACAGGCAAATTATTTTCTTTTTTGTAATCTGCCACCATGCCGCAAGGAAAGGCCTGGGTGCAAACCACGACATCAGGTTTGAATTCGTCAAAAAGCGGTTTTAATTTTTTGTGGGAAGACTTATGGATATTTTGCTTCCATTTTTCGGAAGCCTTGATGACTTTGGGATTGTCATAAAGGTATTCCCAAATCTGAGGCATGCGTTTGATCACACCCATGTAAGCGGTGTTGATGATTTTCTCCATCAATGGGTACATGTAACCAAACCCATTGATGCTTTTGATTTCACAATCGGGATTAAGGCTTTTAAGGGATTTGGCAATGGCCACGGCACTTTGGCGATGCCCGGAAACCTGCGAGATGTACATCAATAAAACGCGTTTGGCTTTAAATTCCGTCATATGCCGCTTATTAATCCCAACACGCCGCCCACGGCGCCGTCTTTTCCCGCAGGCACGGTAATGGTTTGAAGGACACCGGCAATGGGCGCCTCGACGCTGAATGTGGCTTTGTCGGTGACTACCTCGCAAATTTCATCACCGGCCGCAACTTGTTGGCCCACCGCGGCATGCCAGCAGGCCACGGTTGCTTTGGTGATGCCTTCGCCTAATTCAGGTAAAATGATTTGTGTCATATTAAAATTTCTCTTGGAATCGCTTGATGATAATAGCTTTGACCTCAGCCATGGGTACGGCCTGGCCTTTTATTTTTTGCATGGATGTCATGCGTACGTTAAGGCCGCAGGGTTTGATCAAATTGAATAAACTTAGGTCCGTATTCACATTGATACCTAAACCATGGTATGTGACCCATTTGCGTACGCCTACACCAATGGAAATGATCTTATCACGACCCACAAACACCCCCCGTTGGCCGGGGATGCTTATTGCCAATATACCAAAATCCGTCAATAAATCAACGGCTACTTGCTCGAGTTTCTCCATGTAGTGCTTTAAGTCTTTGCCGCGATTATTCAAATTAACAATTGGGTAGACCACCAGCTGGCCGGGTGCGTGCAAGGTGACATCTCCCCCGCGGTCAATGGAATGGATAACAACACCTTTGGATTCAATGATGTCACGGGTGTAAAGCAAACTCTCTGGGTTAGTCATGCGGCCTAAGGTCAAAACCGGCGGGTGCTCACAGAAAATCAAACGCTCCGGCGCCCCGGCGATCACATCCGCAACAATTTGCCGCTGGCGCTCATAGGCCTGCATATAATCAATCAGGCCCCAGTCTTCGACCATCAAGGAAGATTTCATTATTCAAAAGTATACATCCGCGCAAGCGATGCGCAAGAAAAAAGGAGAGATGGAAAAAAGGGGACATGTACTTGCTACGTGTCCCCTTTTTTTCTTAATCTATATGGCTGCTAACCTGTCTGCACTTTTAGGAGGCTCAAATCCGGCTAAAGGCCAGATATTAGCGATGGGCGTGATTTTATAAACTACAGGGGTGAGATTCTCGATGCCATGTTCCCTGATACGTGCAACCATGGCGGCATCAAATGTCATGGCCACACCACGACCTTGTTTACGGTCGATCCAGGTCATGGCTTTGGTGTTCAAGTCGATACCACCGTCTCTGGCAACCTGTGGCACTCTTGAACCCATGGCTGCATCAATGCCCAGTTCAACTTTAATTTTATTAACCAAGGCGCTGTGCTTACGCACGGCATTGACTGGATCATCGACGATCACGTACATCTTGTCTGACGCACCTTTGAAGGCGGTGATGGTCAGGCCATTGGCGAATTTGACTTTAACGCCGTCGGCCACATCGGTTTTCTTTTCCTGTAGAGCTCGGCGAAGAGCTGTCACCGATGGGAATGTTTTTTCTTCGGCAGCATCTGTCATCTTGACCGTAATAGACTTAGGCGTCATATCAGCCGCCCCTATAATACCCATTACGATCTCGGCAATATTGCCGCTAAAAAGATTATCCGTGTATTGTTGTTTCTTCTCATCCTTGATCACAATGTTATTGCGGGTATAACGGCCAAAGAGCATGCGCGAGCGCGCATTCCATGTCTGGCCAGTTTCTAATTCAACCAGCCCCGTGTCGAGGCTCTTATGCCCTTTTTTGCGGGCCTGCTCTTGAAGGGCCACAGCTCCGGCAACAGCGCCGGTGATCTGGAAGCTGACAATATTATTGAATGCGGCCTGCGGACTTTTGGGATCGACCACGGGGACCCAAAGCATGGTATTAGGCTGTTTCTTAGGGTCAAATACATAACGGATAGTTTCACCGGTTTTCCGATTTAAGAATTCAACCGTGGCCAGTCCATTCTCATTCGTGTCAAAA
>CAZBJT010000310.1:0-2324 GCA_964492215.1 uncultured Planctomycetales bacterium
GGTTGTAATTGTACTGGCTAAAACCCATGCCACCGTATTCTTTAGGTATCTTTAAAGCAAAAGCGCCCATTTCCCCTAAGCCCTTATAAACCTTCTCAGGGATAAGACCGGTTAAATCCACTTCATCGGGATTTAAGTTTTCCCGTAAAAATTTCTCCATTTTAGCTAAATAAACATCCCCTTCTTTTTCTTCGGCGGCCGACTGTTCAGGGAAAGGATGGATCAAGGAAAAATCAACGCTGCCATGAAAAAGCTTTAGGGCAAAGCTGGGGAACTTCCATTCCATTTCGCGGGCAGCTTCGGCAAATTCCAGGGACTTTAATTTTTCTTGGGAAATATTCTTGTCAAACATGCTCATGAAACGCCTCCAATATGAAGGTATAACTACAGAATCTATTGAAAACAATAAAGTTATGATGACGCCTCCCCAATTGAGGAGATAATTTAAGTATAGATGGCTGCCAGGTAAAAAGCAACAGCCGTCTAAGGTTTTTTACCTTGACGGCTGGCTTTAATGATAAGAGCAGACAGATTTTTTGGTCTTTAAGACGCTAAACCTTTTTGCAAAGCCTCTTCAAATAAATCCATAGACTCATCTATTTCTTTATTGGTGATGTACAACGAAGGTGCCAAGGTAAAGACGTTTTTATAATAGCCGCCGACATCGAGGATCAGTCCCCTTTGTTTACCACCGGCAGTTAATTTGCCGCTTAAACCGATGTTCATGATTTTGTCGGTCAATTCGCGGTTAGGCGTGTATCCGTCTTTTTGGCAAATCTCGATACGAATGGCCAAACCGACCCCATCCACTTCGCCGATCTGAGGATACTTGCTTTTCAATTTTTTCAGGCGATCCAGGAAATACTTCCCCTTCTCCGGGACGGTGGTGGCGAAGTTGGATTCGGCGATCAAATTCATCACCTCTAACCCGGCCGCGGTACCCAATGGATTGGAAGAAAATGTGCAATGCGTTGAGCCCGGCGGAAACACATCCGGTGAGATCAAATGTTCTTTAGCCCAAATACCGGAAATAGGGTTAAGGCCATTGGTCAAGGCTTTGCCGAAAACAATGATGTCCGGTACCACCCCAAAATGTTCAATGGCCCACATTTTACCGGTGCGGTAAAAGCCCATTTGGATCTCATCGTCAACGAACAAAACATTATGCTTATCAAGCAGGCCTTTTAAATTTTTGAAATAATCTTTAGGCGGAATGATATAACCGCCCGTGGCCTGTACGGGCTCGACGAAAAATGCACCGTATTCGCAATTCTTATTCTTAGGGTTGACCACAGAATAATATTCAGATTCGAATAATTTTTCAAATTGCTTAAAGCAGGACATGTCGCAGCATTTATCCCCGCGGTCCGCTGGGCAGCGGAACGGATACGGATAAGGCACAAAATGCGCGCGGTCGGCAAAATGGCCGAAACGCTCACGGTAACGGAAGCTCGATGTGATAGATGTAGCGCCTAACGTACGGCCATGATAACCGCCCATGAAAGCAAAAACCGGGTTTTTATGTGTATGATTACGGACGATCTTGATGGCATCTTCGATAGCGGCAGCGCCACCCACGTTAAAATGCACCCGGCCTTTGACGCCGAAGGTGGTTTCAATATTCTTGGCGATCTTCTCAGCGAGCAAAATCTTCTCTTCATGCAAATACTGGCAAGCTAATTGAGGCAATGTATCAATTTGATTTTTTAAAGCATTGTTCAAACGTTGGTTCTTATAGCCAAAATTCGCCGCGGAATACCACATTTGCAAATCCAGGTATTCCACACCCTGATCATCATACAAATAAATACCTTCGGCCCGGTTAAAGACTTTCAATTCTTGGGCATAGTGGACGGTATCGCCCCAGGAACAGTATTTAGCCTCTTTTTCTAAAAGTTTCTTTGTATTCTCAACTATACTACCTTGCTGCTGACTCATAAACTTCCTCCCTCAAGTGATCGTGAACATCGGCTAACGTCGTGAATTCAATACAAGGCCGTTGATTCTTCTTAAAATATTTTAAAAGGCTGTCTTTGGCAAAAACCAAATCCGACTCTATCGCCGCACAAATGTCTGAACGGCCGTCCCCCACATACACAATCTTGCGTTGTTCCAATGGATTGTCTTTTTGAAAATGCGTCTTTTTGCAATGCGCACAAAAAGAACAGTTAGGGTTCTTATAAGGGAAAGAAGGCAAAACGCGGTCATTTAAAAAATCTAATTGATTCGCATAAACCGTCATTCCCTTGATCCCATTGTGCTTCAAAATCCGGCTGATGATCGGCTGAAAATTATCGCTGACGATCTCTGGCTCGATTCCCTGG
>CAZBJT010000311.1:0-2322 GCA_964492215.1 uncultured Planctomycetales bacterium
CAGTTAATTATTTTAACCGTATTGAAGGATTTACTATTAATGGGCATCCCATTGAGAGCATTGTCAGTGTGGATTGGGTGCCTGATCCCTTGCAGAAAAACGCTCAAATCAGCCTTGTGGTGATTTGCCCGTCGGCAATGCCCTGGGGGCAAGAAATTACCTTGAGAGCCAATATTTTATCCCCCAATGAATATGACCGCACCCTTGATGCGGTGCATGGCGATGCCCAAACCATAGCATCGGTGCATGATGTCAAACAATACGCCATCCGGTCACCGGCCGACGGGCCGGTCAAATTTTTAGTGCATGAAGGGCAGATGGTTGAGGCGGGCCAGGTGGTGGCTCGGATTGACCGTAAACATTATGATGAAGAATATCAAAGCACCCGTTTAGCTATCCACAGCATTGATGTGCAACTCGGACAGGCGACAGATACAGACGGCATGCTGCTTATCACCCGGGATCAACTGGATAATTTAAAGTCTCAGCGCACCGCATTGGCGTTAAAACTCAGTACTCTGCGGGAATTGATCGGGCGCCTGGAGGTACGTGCGCCTAGCCGCGGTATTGTCAGTAAATTGGCGTATGGATCAACGGTATTCCAAGGCCAGGATGAGATTTTATGGATCAGAACAGGCAATGCCTTAGTAGGAGATATGAGCAATAATAAAAATCCTATTTTGCTTCCTCGTGGGTTGAAGATTAAAAATGGAGATGTCATTGTGCTTGAGACCCCCCAAGGGGTGCGTTTGCCGGGACGGATTGTGTCCGTCGATGAAAACCCGCATCATGCCACCATAGATTTGAGTGGATTTCAGACGGTAGAGGTTATGGCGTTTGACCGGCAAGGTATTTTAGAACCTAATTTACCGGTCAAAGTGATTTTACCGCGGGACAATGAGAAGAAAGCGGTGCTTGATGCATTGGCAGCCATGGCCAATGGTATTGTTGCATCAGCCTCCGGAGATGTTCCGCCACCACCACCTCAATTATATCAGGTAAGACCCGCTGCTTTTGGTCTGTTCGCAGCTCCTGCCGTTAATGCGAGTGCTCAAACGCAGCCTCAAACAAATGCGCCGCAGTCTGCCATTGATTTAACCAATGTGGCTTCCTTAATTAATGGCAATCAATTGGTGACAGGTGAACAAGCCCTTGAAGTCCTGAAGAAAAAACAGGAGGAGTCTTTGCCTAAGGCCACACGGTTTAGCCTCAATGGCGGGGTGTGGATGAAAGAAGGTAAATTGTATTTCGACGGCGGGCTTAAGGGCATGTTTAACAATATGGCGAGCGGCAGCCTATCATCCGGTGACGCCATTGGTGCTGCGGTACCAGTGGTTTATCAATTGGCCGGGAACATCATTGATGTGGTTTCCGGGAAAGTTAACAAACAAACTGCTTTGGCTGTTCAAATGACAGAAATCGCTTATCACCATATGGAAACGGATGTTTATCATCAGGTCAATGAAGGCCAGGATTTATTGATTGATATAGGTGCTGCAAACCAGAGAATTGTTCAATTAAAAGAATTGGTAAATGAATTTGAAAAGGCAAGTACGGTGATGGCGGCCCGTGAGGCCGGTGGCTTCACATTAAGGGCACAGCGCGATCAAGCCGAGCAGAACCTCCAGGACCTTAAGGCTGAATTGTTGGGCTGGCAGGCGAAAGAACAAAATTTGACAGTGGCCCTCAATACCTTGATGAATCGTTCCAATCAAAATGTGCATAAACCCGTAGTAGCGGCCTTACCGTGGGACAAAGATTTTTCGACGCTGGATGAAAATACAGAAAATGACATGAAAGAAAATCTCATTAGTCCGGAAAGTCCTAATTCCCGGATGAAAGAGGCCTTGGCTGCTGCCAAAGCCGTGGATATGACGATTAAATTACAAAAATTGGACAAATTGCCTGCCGTCAATCTGGGTGGCGTTTATGTCAGTGATACGACCGGGTTTAATCCTTTATTTTCTCTTCCTTATGATCCTATGATGCGGACCACGAGTGTGGGCCAGGGAGCAAATGCTATTGCCCAAGGAGAAATCCCTTTGTTTGATTCAACCGTCAATACTAAAGAAAAAGTTCTGGGGTTGGAAAAACAAAAGTCCGATATTCACGTAGAAAAGATAAAAGCTGAACTAACCCAGGAGCTGGGTCAAGCGGCGGCAGGCATCCGTAATTTAAGCGGCCAAATCAAACAGGCGGAAAGAGCTTATAAAAATGCCCAACAGGTCTTGGCATTGAAAGCCCAAAAGCCTGATGTGTATTTGCCGTATCAGTTGATTGGTGATCGCCTCGCTATGGTCAAAGCCGCACAGCGAGTGATAG
>CAZBJT010000312.1:0-2315 GCA_964492215.1 uncultured Planctomycetales bacterium
CGTTGAATCAATATCCTGTTTTAAACGGCATTTTGCTGGTGGCACCCGATGCGGTGAATGCCTTTACAAAAACGGCGGACTATGTAGAGAAAAATAATTTATGGGAAAAATTACGCTTAAGCCTGACTTCCGATTTTCTAGTCCCCATTATTATGGGGAATGTCTACGATGAGTACAGGGACACAGAAGTCACGGAATACGCCCAGAAACGTGTGCAGTGGAAGGACATGGTCGGTAATAGAAAAGCCGGGGTTAAAATTGAGGGGTCTGCCGATATTCAGAATGACGTGCGTAAATTTTATGGTTTTCTCAATGACATTTGCGGGAAAAGTATAAAAATAAACGCTTTTCTGCCTTATTCCAGATCTGAGGCTTTTGTCCGTATTGTAGGAGCTGCGGCACCTGATGAAATACGCAGGTATAAAATATTGAATCCCGATGCCGGTTTATCCGGTTTGCCGGGCGGGGTAGACCTGTCAGGCACCAGCCATATGGTGCAATTTGATCAAAATGGTAATCAGGGGGCGGATGTGGTATCATCAGATAAGAACTTAATGCCATTGAATTCTTTTCAGGGGTTTGAATTCCAAGTCATCCAATACCAGCCGGTCTTAAACCCGGTGGAATTGTTCTTAGGTTCTTCTGTAGCAGGCAGCGGCTCCTGGTTTTCAAGTAAAGCCCGCATGATCGAGCCTGATCAGGCTTAAAGCAGTTTCTGCAAAAATACTGTTCCCAACCCCCGCATTTTTTGCTATTCTTAAGGTTCTTCAATTTAAGGAAATACCATGGAAAACACAGAACGCATACAACATTTAGCCCTCAAAGCCCAAGGAATGACGGCCGAGCAGATCATCGCTTTGGCTTATGCGGAATTTGGGTCTAGGATTGCTTTTGCCACCAGCTTAGGGGAAGAAGACCAGGTAATCACCGACATGATCGCCCGTGTAGCCCCAGGTATTGAGGTGTTTACGTTGGACACAGGCCGTTTATTTGCTGAAACCTATGAATTAATGGCCAAGACCCAAAAGAAATACCCGCAATTAAAGTTTAAGATTTATTACCCCAACACCGATGCTGTCGAGGAGATGGTAGAAACTAAGGGTATTAATTTATTTTACGAAAGCGTTGAGAACCGTAAAATGTGCTGCCATGTGCGTAAGGTTGAGCCTTTGCAAAGGGCTTTAAAGGACATGGATGCCTGGATCGTTGGTTTACGCCGCCAGCAGGCTGTCACCCGTGCCGACATGCAACCCATTGAATGGGATGCTGCTAATAATAAAATCAAAATCAATCCTTTGATCGACTGGTCATTGGATGATGTGCATGCTTATATTAAGAAGAACAATGTTGATGTGAATCCTCTGCACGTCGCTGGTTTTGTGTCCATCGGCTGTGCGCCTTGTACCCGTGCCATTAAACCCGGCGAAGACATACGTGCCGGCCGTTGGTGGTGGGAGCAGCCGGAGCAAAAAGAATGCGGGCTGCACAATAATCCGAAGTGGAAGGGCAATAAGAAATGAAAACCATGGATAAGTTAGACGCGCTTGAAGCTCAAAGCGTTTATATATTGCGTGAAGCCTACCGCGAATTTAAATCGCTGGTGATGTTATGGTCGATCGGTAAAGACTCGACGGTATTGTTGTGGCTGGCCCGTAAGGCCTTTTTTAGCCACGTGCCGTTTCCGTTGGTGCATATCGACACCAGCTATAAGCTGCCTGAAATGATCAAATACCGCGATGAGCTGGCATTAAAGTTTCATTTAAATATGATCGTGGGTCAAAACACCCAGGCCTTGGCGGATAAAAAAACATTCCCAAGTGGGGCTATTGACCGCATTGCCTGCTGCAAGGCTTTAAAGACGGATGCGCTTAAGAACACTTTGGCCGGTACTTGGCCGCGCAAACGTTTAAATCATAAAACCGGTCAATACGACATTGACACCAATACCGAGCCTTACACCGGTGTTATCGTCGGTGCGCGTGCGGATGAAGAGGGGTCGCGTTCCAAAGAGCGTTATTTCTCGCCGCGCGATAGAAACAGCGATTGGGATGTAGGGGACCAACCGCCGGAATTATGGAATCAATTTAAGACTGATTTTGCCCCCGGCACGCATGTGCGTATCCATCCTTTATTGGATTGGACGGAGCTGAATATTTGGGAATACATCGAACGTGAAAATATCCCCATCACCGATCTTTATTTTGATCAAGGCACCGGCAAACGTTACCGTTCGCTGGGCTGCTATCCCTGCACCACACCGGTCGATTCGACAGCTAAAAACGTAGCTGATATCGTCAAGGAATAGCGTGAGGGGA
>CAZBJT010000313.1:0-2309 GCA_964492215.1 uncultured Planctomycetales bacterium
TGTTAAGACCATCAAAGATAAAGTAGCTAAGCGCCTTCAATGGGTGGATGAGCGCCTGGCCTCAAAAGAATATGCGTTTGGCGATGCGTTTTCCGCCGTGGATGCGTATCTAGTGACGGTCTTAAACTGGTGTCCTATGCTGCAAGTGGATTTAAGTGCCTATAAAAATATTAACACTTATCTTAAGCGCCATATGGCCAGACCTTCTGTTCAAAAAACTTTACAGCAGGAAGGGTTGGTTAAATAAATTCAGAATCCTTGTATTAAATAGGTTCTAACGCTGTCCCGCCAGCGACCCCGGTATTTTATTAGTCAAACGCCTGCGGCTTAATAAGTCGCAGGCGTTTTGTTTTGACCATCATACTGTAGGGTGTACAATAATTTTATACTTAAAAGAAGATAAGGCTCCCGCAACCGGCGATGCCGATGAACATGCGGCTCATCATCCAGAACAAAAATAGTTTAAGAAAGCTCCTTTATGGTCAAAGAACACCATCGTATTAACCGCAGCGGGTGGTTACGTGCTGCTGTTCTAGGAGCTAATGACGGCATCGTATCGACCGCAAGTTTAATTGTGGGGGTCGCCGCGGCGCATTCATCTCGCGGGGCTGTGTTGGTTGCCGGTATCGCAGGGTTAGTTGCCGGGGCGATGTCAATGGCAGCGGGGGAGTACGTATCGGTCAGCTCACAAGCTGATACTGAGAAAGCAGACTTAGCGCTTGAACGTAAAGAACTTAAAAGAGACAGTAAAAACGAGCATAAAGAATTGGCTGCTATATATGTGGATCGAGGCCTTGATCCATTACTTGCGAAACAGAGTGCTGAGCAATTGATGGCCCATGATGCATTGTGTGCACATGCCCGCGATGAACTTGGTATCACCGCTCATTCTTCTGCCCGGCCGGTGCAAGCAGCTGTGGCCTCGGCAGCGTCCTTTGCATTGGGTGCTGCCATGCCGCTTTTTAGTGTGTTCATAATTCCGCAAAAGATCCTGATTGCAGTTATTTTTGCAACTACACTTATTTGTCTTGCCGTGTTGGGAATAGTGGGAGCAATTATCGGCGGTGCACCAAAATTGAAGGCAGCGGTTAGGGTTGCATTTTGGGGATCCGTTGCGATGGGGTTGACTGCCGCCGTGGGTTCTTTTGTTGGAAGAGCGGGTTAATTCAATCAAGATCTTTAATACAGCATTCATCCTTCCTTAATGATGTCTTTGTTATTTTATAACTATATGAAAAATCCAGTAGATCTTTCAGTAGATGAATTATGCGTCAATACCATACGCACATTGTCCATCGATGCCGTTCAGAAAGCCAATAGCGGGCATCCCGGCTTGCCTTTAGATGCCGCCCCAATGGCGTATGTTTTATGGACCCAGTATCTCAAGCACAATCCGTTAAATCCGGTTTGGTTTGACCGTGACCGTTTCGTTTTGTCAGCCGGTCATGGATCAATGCTGCTTTACAGTTTGTTGCACTTGACCGGTTATGGCCTTTCTTTGGAAGAGATCAAGAATTTCAGGCAGTGGGGAAGCATCACGCCGGGGCATCCGGAACGCGGTTTAACGCCCGGTGTCGAAGTTACCACCGGCCCATTAGGCCAGGGATTTGGAAACGGTGTTGGGATGGCTATTGCTGAAGCTCACTTGGGTGCCCGTTATAATCGTCCTGATTTCAAGATCATCGATCATTTTACTTACGGGATCGTCAGTGATGGGGATTTAATGGAAGGCATTGCTTCCGAGGCTGCGTCATTGGCGGGACATTTAGGCTTAGGCAAACTCATTTATCTTTATGATAGCAACCACATCACGCTGTCTGCGGAAACGCGTCTTGCATTTACGGAAGATGTTTCCAAGCGTTTTGACGCATATGGATGGCATGTTCAATCGGTTGGAGATGGTAATGATTTAAATGCAATCCATCAAGCCATACAGCAGGCCAAGGATGAAACCACGAAACCATCGCTGATTGTGGTCACAACCCATATAGGTTATGGATCACCTCACAAACAAGATACGTTTGAAGCACATGGTTCTCCCTTAGGCGAAGAAGAAGTCGAGTTAACCAAGAAAAATCTGGGATGGCCTCCGGAGCCATCTTTTTATATCCCTGAGGAAGCGCTTAAACATTTTCGCCAAGCAGTTGATGAGGGTAAGAGTGCTGAATCGGAATGGAACTCTAAGTTCATTTTTTATTCAAAGGTGTACCCTCAGCAAGCGCGGGAATTGAATCATCTAATTCGCAATGAACTTTCTCAAGGCTGGGATAAAGATATTCCTTCTTTTTCAGCTGATAATCCGGCAGAGC
>CAZBJT010000314.1:0-2299 GCA_964492215.1 uncultured Planctomycetales bacterium
TTCCAATGCGATTTATCCGATTTCAATTATGCCGCCATGGCTGCAAGTGGTTGCTAAAATGAATCCCCTTAGTTATATGGTTGATGGTTTGCGTGCCTTGCTTGTGACTGGAAATGAATCGCAGCTTTCTTTAGACATTATTATTCTTAGCATTGTTACATTGATCATTTCCTTATTAAGTGCATATATGTATCCCAAAGTTGTTATCTAGGGGAAAAACAGATCAACAAGTCATTAACCCTCTGCAAGTTAGAAAGTGCAGAGGGATTTTTCTTTTTAGGGTATAATGGCGCTTATGTCTACCCTGTCATTCTCAGCGTTAGGTTTATCCAAGGATTTGCTGCAGGCCGTGGGATTGTCCGGATATCTGCAGCCGACGCCGATCCAGGCCCAATCTATCCCCTTGATCTTAAATGGCAAAGAGGTTATTGCCGAAGCAAAGACAGGTACGGGAAAGACCGCTGCTTTTGTTTTGCCTGTTTTGCAGCTATTGCAAGCCAGGCCTGACCATGAAAGCAAGACGATCCGTGCACTTATATTGACCCCGACGCGTGAATTGGCGGCACAGGTCAACAGTGCCATCAAGATTTATGGGCGGAGTTTAACTAAGCCTGTGCGCACTATTTTGATCGTGGGTGGAATGAATATTGATGTGCAGTTACGGGGATTGATGCATGGGGCGGACATCGTGGTGGCAACCCCGGGACGGTTATTGGATGTGGTGATACGCCAGAAAGTCGATTTTGATGCTTTGAAGTTTTTGGTGATTGATGAAGCGGATAAGATGTTCGACCTTGGGTTTGCCAAAGAATTGGAATCGGTCTTGAACTTATTGCCAACGGCGCGGCAGAACTTATTATTCTCAGCGACGATGGATGATAAGGTTAGGGGTCTGGCGCAGAGATTCATGCCCAATGCTGTGCATATCAAGATAGAAGATACAATGCCGGCGGTTGAAAGCATCCATCAGCGGGCCATTGAAGTTAATCGCAATAATCGCGGGCCATTGCTGCGGCATTTGATCCAAACTGAAAATTGGCAGCATGTGCTGGTCTTTGTAGCGACGGTGAGGGGTGCTGATATTTTGGCCGTGAAGCTTAATAATGCCGGTATCAAGGCTGAAGCATTTCATGGCGGCATGACGCAGCCGCAGCGGAATAAAATATTGGGTGATTTTAAGGCCAAGAAAAGTGATGTGCTGGTTGCAACTGATTTGGCGGCCCGCGGCATTGATATAGATAAACTTAAACTGGTGGTCAATTATGACCTGCCGCGCTCTCCGGATGATTATATCCATCGCATCGGGCGCACGGCCAGGGCAGGGGAAACAGGGACGGCGATCACTTTTATCGGGCATGAAGACCAGGCGCATTTTGCCCTGATTGAAAAACGGGTGCGGGTGCGTTTACTAAGAGAATCCATCAAGGGTTTCGAATTAATAGGCGAGGCATTACCGGAAGTCAAAGGTAAGGCCCCTGTTAAGGGACAGCGCATGAGCAAGAAAGACAAAGCTCGAGCCGCTTTAAGGTTAAAGAAGAAGGAAGGGTGACGTGGTAGAAACATCTAAAGATTTTGCAAGCGTTGGTTTAAGTCAGGCCATGCTCGACAATTTAAAGTCATTGGGCTATGTGGAAATGACGCCCATCCAGCAAAAAGGCTTGCCGTTTATTTTAAGCAATCGCGATTTTATCGGGCAGGCCAATACCGGCAGTGGTAAAACAGCCGCCTTTGCTTTAGGCATTTTGACCAAATTAGATTTGACCAATCATATGCCTCAGGCCTTGGTGCTTGTGCCCACCCGCGAATTAGCCGAGCAGGTGGCCCAGGAAATTCGCCGCCTGGCCCGATTTACCAGCAATATCAAGGTGCTTACCATATCGGGTGGTGCGGAAGAGCGCCATAAGATCAAATCGCTCAAGCAAGGGGCCCATATCATCGTCGGTACACCCGGCCGCATCACCAAATTACTCGAGACCGGTGTGCTTATCGTTTCTGACTTAAAGGTCTTGGTCTTAGATGAAGCTGACCGCTTGCTTGAAATGGGCACCATTAAAGAAATAAACCATATTGCCTCATTTACGCCCGTAGATCGCCAGACCATGTTATTCTCGGCGACATTTCCTCATGGGATCAAGACGCTCAGTGCAAGTCTGCAGGAAGATGCCGCCCAAATCACCATTGATTCACAGCATCAAACCAGCACCATCAAGCAATTGTTCTTTAAAGTGGACGGAGAAAAGAACGATGCCCTGTTGCGTGTGCTGGGGCATTATCGTCCGGAGTCATGCATTATTTTTTG
>CAZBJT010000315.1:0-2296 GCA_964492215.1 uncultured Planctomycetales bacterium
GATCCTCAAATCCCTATTCTGCTTTTGTTCTAGAATTCTTACGTATCTATCTTTCACTCGCTTGGCTGTCTCATGGGGCTGCTCATTGGCTGGCGCTTCATCAATTTCAATGGCTGCCGGTACAGCTTTCTTAGCGGCTTGTTGCTGCTGCTTACGGAGAGCTTCATCTTCTCTTTTTTGACGTTCTTCCTGCAGCAGTTGGACAAATTCATTAAATTCAGTAAGCAACGCCGGTGCAGCGGCGAGCCTTTCCCGTGTCTGCTGGATGAGGGTTTCCGCTTCTGCATCCTTTTTACTGCGGATCAATGGTTCAACAGCGGCAATGCGCTCATCAACTAATTTTCTAAGCATCTGTCCATTTAAAGCTTGGCGCAGCGGCTCTAACCGGGCTTTTCTACTGCGGCTAACGACTTCTTGGGCCAAGATATTTTCAAGGGATTGTGATGCTTCTATTATCTTCCCTTCCTCGACTAGCAAACGGCAAGCCTCTAATATTTGGATGCTAAATTCATTTGACTTCACCACCCATTGAGAATTATGCACACCGATTAACCATTGCTGCAACTGCTGGGCACTGCGTATAAAGCTGTCTTTACTTGCGGCATCAATAGCCGGTTTATCCAACAAGGGCGTCTCTTTTTTTAATGTTTTTATGCTCGAAACCAATCCAGTCAATTCCGGGGCGGTCTTTTCTTCTACTGGTTTTTCAAAAGCTGCCCATGCCTTGCTTTGTAAACTTTCCAGCTCCTGTCTTTTAGCGGTCAAGGTCTCCGGTGCTACCCATTGATTGGACGGTGATTGAGCCAAGCCTGTTTGGAACAATAATTCATAATGGGTGCGTAAGGCTGCATAGGCTTGTGCAATATTTGTATTTTTGGGATTTAATGGCAATTTGGCGAATATACCGGTAACCAACTCAAAAATAAACATGACCTGATGGGCCGGGTTGGCAAAAATTTTGGCCAGGTCCATAACTTCTGTCAAAGAACTCATTAAGGCCGGTCCCACTTGCCCGTCGATCCGCCTTATCACTTCACCGATGTCTTGAGGATGGACCAACCATTCCCCTTTATTGTCGACCCGCAGACCTAATAGCATCAATGGCCAATAAATCCTGTATTGTTCTTCACGGGCCAATTGCAAGAATGCCTTTTTCTCGGAACCCTTTTTAGCAATGAGATCAAAACGGTTATTGGCATTCGCTGCTGTGGCGGCCTGCGGCTGATCAAATGCGGCAAAGAAATCATACAATGTTTTCCATTGATCGAAGCGCCGTTTTGTATCTTCCAAATTCATCCCAGGCTTTTCTCTCAATGTCACTTGGGCTTGCGGTTCGCTCATGGCACCGGTGCTAAAACCAAAAGCGAAGAATTTATTGATGGCGATCTCTTCCCGACGGGTACGGCCCATGGCAAGGGCCAGGCGGCGCGGTTGGCGATGATCAGCACCATAGACACTATCGCTCAACACCAAAGCGTTTAGCGCTAAATCGAATAAACGACTGATTTTAGCCAGGCGTTGCTCGACTGAATCAGCAGCATTGAACGCCAAACCCTGTACACGGGAAGATTGTTCCGTATAGAGGCATTCAAAAGACGGATCATCGGTTTGTGGTTGTGCGGGTAAAGACCAACGTAAAATAATGGCATTAAGGGTCGTTAAAGCAGGCGTTCCGTTAGCTTGTTCCAAGGGTTTAAAGAATGTAATGCGCAAACGCGGCGGGCTGCGCGGGGATGTGCTCTCTACATAATCAATGCCCGACACTCCCTGGGTGGCCATGGCGCGCGCTAAATCCGTACTGCTTAAAGATGCTTCCAATCCAGCCTGACGGTAATCCCTAAATGTAAAGCTGGCATCTTGCAACAGCGGGAAGAATAAATAATTGGCTGCGCGGTTCTTTTCTATTAAAGCCGCGCGTAAAGAACCGGGGGCTGATGCGCGTACCTGCGTGCTGTCCATTTGATCTGCTTGGCGTCCTGCTAAAACCCGCTCAATCATGGAAGCCTGCAGCAATAATGCTTTCTTATGATCATTAAGGGCAACACTTTTATTCATGCCTTTATTAAAAGCAGCCATGGCAAGAACTGAAGCTTCTGTTTCTTCTGCTGTAGGATTTCCTTTCACAAAATATTCGAGGAACTGCTCATAAAGAGTTTTCCATTGTGCGGGTGTGCGGGTTTTGATTTGTTCCACATCTAATATTTCTTCAATACGAATTTGGAACGATGTCTTTTCCATCTCAACTAACGATGGCGCTTGGGGTGAAGTACTTTTTACCGGTTGACCAATGAGTGCG
>CAZBJT010000316.1:0-2269 GCA_964492215.1 uncultured Planctomycetales bacterium
ACGCGGTACCCCTACATTAAAAGTGTAGTGCTCTACCAGGGTGAGCTAGTCGGTCCAAATTCCCTATTACTTGCTCGTCAAATGCTTCGAGCCAATCATACTTCCCGTAGTTCCTTCGACTTCCGCTCGAGCAGAGCATCTATCTCTTTAGTGAAACGGTCCGTCATCTTCTGCACTTCTTCTTCGCCTTTAAACTTATCGTCCTCGCTGACATGACCTTCACTTTGCATCTTTTTGATCTTTTCATTTGAATCACGGCGTATGCTACGCAAAGTCACACGGCCGCGCTCCGCCATGTCCTTACATACCTTAATAAATTCTTCACGACGTTCCGCGGATAAAGGCGGAAACACTAGGCGTATCACTTTCCCGTCATTCATGGGATTGATACCTAATTTCGATGAACTAATAGCTGCCTCAATATCTTTGATGGCATTGGCATCCCAGGGCTGAATCAAAATCTGACGCGGGTCCGGTGAAGAAACCGCGGCGATCTGCTTGATGGGGGTCGACGTACCGTAATAATCAATGTGCATGTCATCAATCAACGCGGGCTGGGCCCGGCCGGTGCGCACTTCGGAAAACTCGCGCAGCATGGTTTCCATGGCCTTCTTCATCTTGCTTTCGGTGTCTTTGAGAATTTCTTTAGCGTTCATAAGGTCCTCGTGAGTTAACGGACAAGCGTACCAATCTCTTCCCCGTACACCGCTTTTTTGATGTTCCCTTTTTGCAGCAAATTAAACACGATGATCGGCAAACAATTCTCCATGCACATGCTGATTGCCGTGGCGTCCATCACCCTCAAATCCTTCTTGAGCACATCGATGAATTTTAATGTCTTAAACTTCTTAGCATTCTTATCTTTTACCGGGTCTGCGGAGTAAACCCCGTCGACCTTGGTGGCTTTCATGATTACATCGCAACCGATTTCAGTGGCGCGTAAGGCGGCCGCGGTGTCTGTGGTAAAATACGGATTACCGGTACCGGCGACAAAAATAACCACGCGGCGTTTTTCCAAATGGCGCATGGCGCGGCGCAAAATATAAGGCTCGGCAATGGCGTGCATTTGAATGGCAGTCATGACACGTGTCTGAATGCCGACTTGCTCCAAGGCATTTTGCAAAGCCAAACCGTTCATGACGGTTGCCAGCATACCCATATAATCTGCCACAGAACGGTCCAAACCAAAACGCTTGCTCGCCACCTCGCCGCGGAAAATATTACCGCCGCCAACTACTAATGCTATCTCAACACCTGCTTCATGGATCTCTTTGATCTCTTCAGCCAAAGACGCGCACATCTCAGCGTCAATGCCGTGTGACATGCGGCCCAATAAGGCCTCGCCACTTAATTTCAATAAGATCCTTTTATAAACAGGCGCTTTACCCAAACTAAAACTCCTTTTTACTCACCGACTTTAATACGGAGATAACGGCTGATGATGATGTTCTCACCGATCTTGGCGATCAATTCATTCAATAAATCTTGAATGCTCTTGCTGGCATCCTTAACAAACGGCTGGCTCAATAAACAATTAGCTTTCACGAAAGCAGCTTGATCCGGCTCTTTAGCCAAAACATCGGCAGGAACTTCTTCCTTACTCTTATACTTAGGGTTCATCGCTGCGATATGCATGGCTAAACCCTTGGTAAAGGCACAGAAATCGTCGTTGCTGGCCACGAAATCAGTTTCGCAATTGACTTCAACGATAACACCGATCTTATTGCCATTATGGATATAGCTTTCAACGCGGCCTTCTTTAGCGACACGGTCGCCTTTTTTGGCAGCCATTTCAAGCCCGCGTTTGCGCAATAAATCCTTGGCTTTAGGAAAATCACCTTTAGCTTCTTCTAACGCTTTCTTGCAATCGATGACCCCGCAGGAGGTCTCTTCTCTTAAACGTTTGATATCATCTGCTGTTGCCATCATGTAAAACTCCTATGTACTGGATCCCCGCTTTTGCGGGGATGACATTTAAACTTATTAAGCAGCAACGACCTCTTGGGCCTGGGCTACTTGTTGGACTTTTTTACCCGCGATAAATTCCTTGCGGCCTTCTAAGATGCTTTCAACGATCAAGCCGGTGATGAACTTGATGGATTTGACTGCATCGTCATTGCCGGGGATCGGGTATTGGATTAAATCAGGATCGGAATTCGTATCGATCAAACCGATGACCGGGATACCTAAACGGTTGGCTTCGGCAACGGCGATCTCTTCTTTTTTGGTGTCAACGATGAACATGACCGCCGGGGGCGTATGCATGTCG
>CAZBJT010000317.1:0-2259 GCA_964492215.1 uncultured Planctomycetales bacterium
CTTGTTTGCGCTGCCGCCCTGAAGTGGCCCCGCAGTCGCCGGCCTGGGCGGGTACATCGGCTGTGGTACAGCGGGCGTTGAAAAAGATCCATAGCCATGAGACCTTAGAGCTTAATGAAGACCAGTTTGCCGCAAGCTTTGGGGTTGGTGCCCGTCATTTACGGCGGCTCTTTGTCGAGGAGATCGGCAAGACCCCTAAGCAAATAGCGTTTGAGAATAGGCTCAATCTTTCCCGTAAATTGATCGTTGAAACACATCTGCCTATTACCGACATTGCTTTTGCCTCTGGTTTCCAATCCATCCGCCGCTTTAATGATGCATTTAAATGCAGGTTTAGTAAGAAGCCCTCTGAGATCAGGCGGCGCAAATCAGAGGATCTTTCACCCTTACTTATTTCAACACCATATAGGCCGCCGTTTGATTTTGACCGGTTGTTTAAGTTTTATAGGTCTCATCAGGTGGGGAATTTAGAGAAATTTGAAGACGGACGGATGACGCGCATTATTTCTTTGAATGGTAAACAGGGGCAGATCACTATATCTAATGACGCTCGTAACCATCAATTGTTGGTGGCCATTGACTTTCCGGATGTGAGTGCCATTCACGCCATTATTGCCAGGGTGAGGCAGGTCTTTGATTTGGATTCAGATCCCTTATTGATAGCAAATGCTTTTGATGCCGACCCTGCGTTAGCGAAGATCTTGAAAAAACATCCCGGCCTGCGGGTGCCGATGGGATGGGACCCTTATGAAACCGCCATCGCCGCTATTTTAGGGCAATTTGTCAGTGTTGAGCGTGGCACGGCTTTGACGGCTGACCTGGTCCGTTGTTATGGTGAGCCATGCGGGCTGGTGCTTAATAAGGAGAAGGTGATGCTTTTTCCCACCATGCAAAGAATTGCGCATTCTAATTTGGCCAAGATCAAGACAACCCAAAGCCGCAAGGAAACCTTAAGGCTTTTTTCTAAAGCCCTGATCAAGGGGGACATTTCCCTGGAGAGTACGCAAAACATCGATGAGTTTCGTACACGGGTGTTAAAGATCAAAGGCATAGGCCCCTGGACCGCCGATTATATGGCTTTGAAAGTGTTGGGCCACGCGGATGCTTTTCCGTCGAGTGATCTTATTTTAGCCCGGGCCCTTCAGTTGCACCCAAGGGAGAGTATCGAGCGCCTGAGGCCTTGGCGCGCTTATGCGGCTATTTTGCTGTGGAGTGAATACGCGCATCAATTAACCAAGAAAGCAGGTCGATAATGGAACGCATCCAATATAAAATGGCCTCGAGCGTGGGGCCACTGTATGTGGTGGCATCAACCAAAGGTTTGCAGGGGGTTTTCTTTAATAAGCAAAAGGCCCCGACCGTCAAATCCCTGGATGGGTCAGAGGCCATGCATCAGGTGGTGGTCCGCACCGTTAAACAAATAGAAGAATATTTGGCCGGTCAACGCAAGCAATTCAATGTTGATTTTGATATTGCCGGCACCCCTTTCCAGATGCAGGTCTGGAGGGAATTATATAAAATCCCTTTCGGTAAGACCGTGTCGTATAGCGACATTGCCCGTCGGATCAATAACCCCAAAGCGGTGCGTGCCGTGGGCAGCGCCAATGGTAAGAACCCTATTTGCATTATTATTCCCTGCCACCGGGTGATTGCCGCCAATGGCATGATCGGCGGGTATGGGGGAGGTTTGCCGCGTAAGCGTCATCTGTTAAAAGTAGAAGGTGTTATGCTGCCAGATGGGGATTAACGTGTTAAAATATATTTTATAATTATCGAGGAGCGCTTATGTCTATTTTATTTGAGCCGATCAAAATAGGGGACCTTAATCTTCCCAACCGCATTTTTATGGCGCCTTTGACCCGCTGCCGTTCATCTCAAGGACGTGTTCCTAATGAATTAATGGCCAAGTATTATGCCCAGCGGGCGTCGGCAGGTCTTATTTTTAGTGAAGCCACATCAGTGACAGCAATGGGTGTTGGTTACCCGGATACGCCGGGGATCTGGTCTAAGGAACAGATTGAAGGGTGGAAGCTCGTCACCAAGGCCGTGCATGCCGCGGGCGGCCACATGCTGCTGCAGCTTTGGCATGTGGGGCGTATTTCTGATCCTTTTTATTTAAATGGCGAAACGCCGGTTGCTCCCAGTGCCATTGCTCCTCAAGGTCATGTCAATTTAGTGCGCCCTCAGAAAAATTTTGTTACGCCGCGCGCTTTAGATTTAAATGAGATCCCAGGTGTCATTGAGGCGTATCGTCAAGGT
>CAZBJT010000318.1:0-2255 GCA_964492215.1 uncultured Planctomycetales bacterium
ATAAGCACACATCGGTCACCAGTAAAAATTGGGGGAAATGTTTTTTAATGGCTTTGACAGCAGCGATCACTGGGCTTGTCGAGGCATAGGCGTATTTACCGGTGGCATCTTTTTGAGAAGAAACGCCAAATAGCACGCCTCCCCGCCCACCAGCTTGTACATAACTTTCCACTTCCTTAAGCAGCGTATCAACGGTAAAACGGGAAATGCCGGGCATGGAGGCAATGGCTTCCTTCTTATTCTTGCCGCTGATGACAAAAAATGGCTGCAACAGGTCATGAGCGGTCAAATGAATCTCCCGCACAAAATCCCTCATGGTGGCACTGCTTCTTAATCGGCGGTAACGATGCGGCATAAATATCCTGCGTCCTGTAATGCTTTTAAAGTTACGGGGCCTTTGGCTAAAATGTCCCAAGAAAGCGGTATTCTATCATAATCCGTTAAAAAATTCTTCACTGTTGAAGGGCTTGTAAAGATAATGCCGTCAATGGCTGCATTGGGCAAATCACGCTTAGGCAGCTTGGTGTTTTCATAAACCGTGACTTCACTGACATGGGCTCCCCGTTCAATCAAGGCTTGTTTTAAAAATGGATTAGGCAGCGATGAGCGCGGGAACAACATGCGCTTGCCTTTGACATCCATGGCTTTGACAATAGCGTCGAGCAAACCTTCCGCGGTTTCGCTTGTCCCCACAATAAGCGGCTTTATCCCGCATTGCTCCAAGGCTTCTTGCGTGCGGCGGCCAATGGCGGTAAATACCTTATGCTTTAAATCCACATCCGGTTTTATATCGCGCAAGATATTGATAAAGCATTCCACCGCATAACGGCTGGTGCAAAGCACCATGTCTGTTTTTTCAAATTCTTGCCATAAAGCCTTCTTTTGCGCGTCATTTAAGAGGGCTTGTTTAATATCAATGACGGGAAAATGAATGATGCGGCCTAAGTGTTTATAAAGATCCGGGTGCGTGCCGCAATGAAGCAAGGTTGCTTGTTTGCGAGGTTGATAAAGATCAATGGTATTGCCGGCAATGATCAAGGCCGGCGGTTTGACCTGCGCCTGGATGACTTGGGCTTCAATGGACGCTAAGGTGCCTTGCACGATTTGCTCATCCCGGCGGGTGCCGTTGGCAATGACCATCATGGGTAAGGTTTCCGGGCGTCCTGACTCCCTTAAGGCTTGGACAATGCTGTTTAATTTAGTCAGGCCCATTAAGAAAACAATGGTGTCCGTATTAGGAATACGAATGGGTTTAAGGTCATTATTGTTTTCACTTTCATCATGCCCGCTCACAAAAGCCACCGACGATGATATGCCCCGTGCGGTCAATGGCAAACCTAAGGTGGATGGAATGCCGGTGGCGGAAGACACACCGGGTATAATATTCACTTCAATGTGATAGCTGCGCAAATAATTGATCTCATCGGCGCCGCGGCCAAAAATTAAGGGATCGCCGCCTTTTAAACGCACCACCTGCTTGCCGGCCATGGCTTTTTCTTTTAAAAGGCGAGACAATTGCTCCTGGCTCATGGAATGCACACCCTTGCGTTTACCTGCATAAATGTGCTCGGCCTTGGGGGCATGAGTCAATAAATGGGTGTCAGCCAAATAATCATAGAAAACACAATCAGCCGATTCCAAAGCTTTCACACCTTTAACCGTGATCAATTCAGGATCGCCTGGGCCTGCCCCGACTAAAGTCACCCGGCCATAATGAGCACGCACGTCGATATCTTTAAATAGGTCCTGATGCATCAAATCGCCTTTACGCCCCAACACCGCCAATTGCCCTTGCAGCGCCGTACCTTCCCACGGAAAAACATCCTTGATCTCATGGGCTAAGTTTAAACGTTTTAAGGCACAGGCCGCCACAATAATACCGTCGACCTTACCCTCTTTGATTATTTGGATGCGCTCACCGATGGTGCCGCGTATATCGACGATCTGAGCATCCGGGCGTAATTGCAAGATTTGTGCTTGGCGTAAAAGGCTGCTGGTCCCGACCCTTCCGTTCTTAGGTAAACTGCCCCAAGCCGTCGTGCCAACCCAGGCATCTTTATCATCCAGGGTTTGGGTCAAAGCAAAAATAGCTAATCCCTCGGGCAATACCTTGGGCAAATCTTTAGCGCTATGAATGGCAATGTCGATTGCGCCTTTTAACAGGGCTTGATCCAAGGCATCGGTAAAAAAATCATCGGCTGGATTAGATGTCAGGGACGTGGTTTTATCACGGTCGCCCTGGGTGGTGTATTTGA
>CAZBJT010000319.1:0-2254 GCA_964492215.1 uncultured Planctomycetales bacterium
GATCAAATGCACGCAGATTTGACTGACGCCGCCTTTGATCCGCACAAGTATGCCGGCGACAAAATGAATGCACCCGGCGGAGAACCGGTGATGCGCGGGGAAGAAGCAGAATCCATGCAGCCGCCGGCCCAAGCGCCGCCTTCACCTAATTTGAGCAATGTAGAAGCCTTCGGGCAGAGACAGGCAGAGAATTTTAGCCACACCCCGGCCGATGCTAATAAGGCCAAAAAATCCCCGGAATCTGATTTAAAAGCTGCTGCTAAAGAATCTTCTAAAACTCTTCGTGATACAGCCACCGCATTTGCGCGCGGCGTTTTCTTCTTACCGGTGGAAAGCAGCAAAGGCAACCGCGGCCGCGTCAGCGACATACCCGGCGAATTATGGAAAGGTGCCAAACGCGATTACAGGCGCGCTGAAATAGATTGGAACCAACGCAAAAGCAATTTCCAATTCCAAACCAGGCAGTATATACAGGAAGGCCGTTTTGGGTCATCGGTGCTGAAATGGATGACGGAAAATACGGCCCTGGGCAGATGGCTCATACAACCACGCTTTGAGCATGAAATCATGCGTATCCTCAATACGGTCAAGCGCAATGTCATCGGCAAGGACGACGTTGAATCCCGTAAAACCACCTTTGAGAAATCAGGTAAGGAAAACAGCACGGAAGAAAGCTCTATTGAAAAAAGCACGGCCACCGTAGCCGAGGCCATTAAGATCATTGGAGATCATTGGGAAAAAGTGAAGGTCAATCCTGAACTCTATGCCGACTATCGCGAAAATTATTTACCCGGCAGAATACCGGAAATGGCAAACGCCATAGACGTCATGGTTGGGGAAATGGTCAAGAGTAAGGCCATAAAGGGTGAAGATGCCGCCGCTAAGACGGCTGAGTTGAAGAAAGCATTGTCTGAAAATCTCGAGGCATTCATATCCAAGGGCACCGACAAAAACTCTGCCAAAGATTTAGGCAAAGACGCATCTGCCATGATCGGTTATGGGGAATTCTTGAGATTCTTAGCCAAGAGATCTATAGAAATCAGTGACGCCAGAAAGAATAAGACGTCTTTAAGTCCGCAACAGGAAGCGCAAGAAAAATCGATTGAAGCTCATTTGAAAGACCACATGCTGGATGATATGTACGTTGAGCTGATTTCTAATGCCCTGCGTGACAACGGCAAAGCATTTGACGTTAATCTCTCCGACGTAGCTTTCTGGAACATGTCCAATACTGCGTTGAAAGCCATGGTGCGTGAGAGAGAAGCACGTGCAGAGGGCACCGAGAAGAGTATTGCAGAGGCCGATCAGCTCAAGCGTGACTTCAGGAAATTCTCTGTATGGATCAAAACCATGGGTGGTGGTAAATCAACATTTGCCGATGTATTTGAACGCGCTGCAACCCGGCGCGGGTTCCATATGATGCATACTGGCGTAGATGAGATTGATGTCATGGACACATTTAGGAAAGACACCCGCAGCCCAGGCCAAAGAGAAAATGAAAGTGACCATTACATTTATATTACCCAGGAAAACATGCATAAGCCGGAACTTACCGAACGGGTAGATGGCAAGACCACCCTTATCACCCCGGATGCGTATATGGGCATTGTTTTAAGGGACCAGGAATCAGCTTTGGCGAAAGGTGTTGATTTCGACAAAGTAAATTCTTTTGCTGATTATCATCTGAACGTGATTGATGAAATCCACGTGTTTGTGAAAATGTCGCCTTTGATCGACGGTTCAGCCTTTGAGAAAATCAAGGAATGGTACAAACAGTTAACCGACATTGATAAGCAAATGATCGACCGTGGCCGTTATTTTGAGGCTAAACGCGGGGAAGTTGTCATGAGGATGGTGGCCGAGCGCATGTCCGGCGATGTCGGTTTTAAAGGCGCATTGGATAAAATGTTGGAACGCAGATTAACGACTAAAGGTGATCAAGATATTTTGTCCTGGCAGTTCCGTAAAGGCACCTATGACGGCAAGAGTGTCGATTATTTAAAAGAATTTCAAGATGCATTTGAGAAAGCATTAAGCCCCAAAGAGTTTGCTGAGTATGAAAGGCTTTATGGAGAACAGGACCGCGCAGACATGAATGCATCCATTCCGTTTGCATTAAAAGCCATTGCCGAGGGCGGGGTGCGCATTAATCGTGTGTGGGACAGCAAGGCCAAGCGGATAAGGCTGTATATTTCTCCTGTAGACCAAAGCGGTAACTTGGGGTTGATTAAGGACAATCAGTTATTGGGTGACG